>CAJAYO010000001.1 GCA_903948415.1 uncultured Opitutia bacterium
CCGCCAGGGTGGCCGCGGCCGCCCCGCCTTCGGGCGTGCTGAGGTTGAGCACCTTCGTCTGGAAATCGATCACGATGGCCGCCTGCTCGCCGGCCCGCAGCGTCAGGCTGGCCATGGCGCGGTTCGGCCGCTGCTGCCCCGGCGGGATGAACGCGTCAAACTTGGCGCCTTGGCCGCAGAGGATCAGCGAGGTCGGCACCGCGTTTTTTTGCTGCACGCCCGGCCACACCAAACTCAGCGCGAGATGGAACCGCTGAAAGTCGCCCACCAGCCGCTTCGTCGCCTTCTCCGAGGCGTTCGACAACACCTCAAACCCCGCGATGCGGCCGTAATACCAGGTCTCCGGCGCCGGCAACTCGCGCCGGTCAGTGACCGTGTAGGTGGGCAGCTCGACGATGTCGCCGGTCGGCTCGGCGGCCCCGAGCCCCGCCGTGCGCCCCAAACCACCCATCACCAGCAGCGCACCCCACGAAAACCGGCGGAGATTCATACAGGGCAAAGGACGGACGGGGCGGCGGAAAGTCTCACAACGCCCGAGCAGAAAAAACCAACCGGCCGGACTCAACCGCATAAACCGCCGCCCCACCGCGACCCGATCCCGGAGCGCGAAGCCCCGCGTCCCTTCGCCCGCAGGCATCACCGCGGGACACCGGCGGCCAGCGCGGCCGGATTCACCCCCCGCGCCCAACGGCGAGCCCGCGGCGCGCGCCGGATTTCGCGAGGCGGGCCGCCAGCTGGCCGACGCCCACGGCGCAGCGCTGCGCCGGACCGGGGACGTTCCCGCGGTACACGAATTCGCGCGCGCCGCCCGCAAACCGGGAGCGGCTGTTGGCGTTGCCGATGTCCATGATCGGGCCCGACACCGGCTCGGCCTCCGCGCCCAGCAGCGCGCGCTTGCCACCCTCCGCTGCGAGGACCGATCGGAACGTCACGGGCCCGTGCCTCACCGCCTGTCGACCGAGACGCCACGGCCCGACCTCGCCGTGGTCGCCCTTCCGGGGCCGCACCTTGATTTTGCCCGGCGCAATGGCGGGATGACCCGGACCGACGTGACCCATGAGCACGGCCGCAGCGTTGAAATCCAGCGCGCCGTATTCGGTGAACGAACCGCCCGACGACGACCGGTCCAGGATCGTCATCGTCGGGGCGTTTTTCACCTCGTGCTCACCTGCGGCGGATCGCCGCGCGCCGAGGGCCGCGACGTGGCGCAGATGATCGCCCATCGCCGGACCGAGCCGGTCCGCCTCGCGACAGGTGGCTGGGCCGCGTTCGCGCCCAGCCGGCGAGAAAAACCGCGGACCCGGCGGCACCGGAGCGTTGCCCCGCTGCTCCGCTCCGCCCGCGGTCAGGCCGGCATCCACGCACCGGCGTAAACCGGCTCCTCCACCTCGAGCTTCTCGTCCGGCAGCTCCGCCAGCGGCGCAAACCGCTCCGACGAAAACCCCAGTTCCTGTTTGCCCTGATGAAACTGATCCGCCGGTTTGCGCAACTCCTCGAGGAGCAGGCCGACCGTCGCCGAATCGCCGCCCTTCACCATTTTCTCCCGGCCGAGGAAGACCTCGCGGATCGTGTAGATATTATCCTTCACCGGGAGCTGTTGGTAGAGCGCGCGGATGGTCGGAGTGAAGGTGTCGTTAACGCAGACGACTTTCTGGCCCTTGATCATGCCCCAACAAAAATGAACTCGCCGGTCAGCGCAACTCCCCGCTGCCGCCCGCCCGACAAACTCGCCGCCATCCCCCAGAAGCACCGTGCGCGGGCGGTTGACCCGCGCTACTTTGTCCTCGGCCCGGCCCCGGCGAAGGTAATTGCCCTTGCCGCACCCCCACTCTTCGCCTTCGGATGACCGCGCATCTTCGTCCCCTCCCTCCTCCATGAATGCGGAACCCTCCTCCGCCGCTCCGGCGGCCAAGCCCAAGAAAGTCGTTTCAGCCAATCCCGCCGACCGTTACTCCGGCGCCGGCAATACACCCGATCCGTGGGATCAATGTGCCCGCCTTGAATACGGCGCCGACCGCAGCTTCGCGTGGTCCGTCCGCGAGCAGGTGATCGCCACGCCCCCGGAGGGCCGCGAACGCGCCGAGGAAAAACTCCTCAAGGCGCTCGCCTCCTCCGGTCGCACCGAGGCCGGCCTCGCCTTTGTCTGCCAGATGCTCGCGATGGTCGGCGCCGCGAAAAGCGTGCCCGCCCTCGCGCCGCTCCTGCGCGACGCGAAGACCACCGACTCGGCCCGCTACGCCCTCGAACGCATCGCCGGACCCGAAGCCGACGCCGCCTTCCGCGACGCCCTCCCTTCCCTCACCGGCCACCTCAAGGCCGGCCTCATCGGCAGCATCGGCGTCCGGGGGGACACCGCCGCCAAGGCCGCCCTCGCCGCCGTGAAAGACGACGCCAAAGAACCCGCCGTCGTGCGCGAAGCCGCCACGCACGCCCTCGCCCGCCTCGCCACCGCCAAAGCCTGACGCACCCCATGAATCCGCTCTCTCCCCTCACCCGCCGCCAGTTTCTCCAAAATTCCGCGGTCGCCACCGCGGTCGTCGCCGCTCCGCTGATTTTGCCCTCCGGCCTCCGCGGCCAGAACGCCCCCAGCAAGAAAATCACGGTCGGCATCGTCGGCTGCGGCAACATCGCCGACGGCCACTACGGCCCGCTCCTCGGCTCGCCCGAATCCATCCGCGTCCTCGCCGTCTGCGATGTGGACCGCACCCGCCGCGACGCCGCCGCCGCCCGCGTGAACAAGGACTACGGCAACACGGACTGCAAAACCTACGGCGATTTCCGCGAGCTCAACCGCCGCACCGACATCGACGTCGTCTTCATCTGCACGCCCGACCACTGGCACGCGCTCATCGCCATCGACGCGATGCGCAACGGCAAGGACGTCTACGTCGAGAAGCCCCTCACCCTCACCATCGCCGAGGGCCGCGCGCTCGTCGACACCGCGCGCAAATACAACCGCGTCGCGCAGCACGGCACGCAGCACCGCTCGATGAAACGGTTCCACGACGTCGCCGAGTTCGTGCGCAACCAGGGCCTCGGCAAGCTCGACCGCATCGACTGTTTCATTCCGCCCAACAACCGGCACTGCGGCGCCACGTGGCAGCCCGAACCCGTGCCGGCCAACCTCGATTGGGAAATGTGGCTCGGGCCCGCCCCGTGGCGCCCCTACAATTCCAAGGGTTGCCACTACAACTTCCGCTTCATCTCCGAAAGCGCCTACGGCCAGGTCACCAACTGGGGCGCGCACTACCTCGACATCGGCCAGTGGGCGCTCGACATGGACGACTCCGGCCCCGTCTCGGTCGAGGGCCACGGCGAATTCCCGAGCAGCGGCCTCTTCACCAACTGCACGAACGTCAACTTCACCGTCCGCTACGCCAACGGCGTCCCGATGCACTGCCGCACCCGCTTCGAAGGCGGCGGCACCGTGCGCTTCGTCGGCGAACGCGGCTGGCTCGACATCGCCCGCGACAAGATGAGCGCCTCCGACAACAACCTCCTCCGCGAGATGCAGGCGCCGAACAAGAAGGTGCAGCTCGAACTGAGCAGCAATCACCACGACAACTTCTTCGCCTGCGTGCGCTCGCGGAAACGCCCGATCGCCGACGTCGGTCTCGGCCACCGCACCACCACGGTCTGCAACCTCGGCCAAATCGGCATGGTCCTCGGCCGCAAACTCCAGTGGGACCCCGTGAAAGAGGAGTTCGTCAACGACGACGTCGCGAACCGCCTCCGCACGCGCGCCATGCGCTCGCCGTGGTCGCTCGCGTAAGCGGAAGACCGTAGCGGACGAGGTCACGAGGCCGTCTTTCGCGGCGTGTGCCGCCGGCCTCCCCTCGTCAGCCGCTACTCGATCCGCCCCTCGTCGAACTCCATCAGGTCCGGCACGCTCTTGATTTCCTCGAGGCGGTCCGCGCACCCCATCGCCGTCAGCGCCGTCGCCATGAACTCGCGCCCCGCGACCGTCATGCCCATCTGCACGTAGCGCCGGTTCCATTGCGCCACCCGACAGTCTGCCGGCAGAATCGCCCGCAACTTCGCGTCGATCTCCTCGTCGCTCGCCGAGGCGAAGACGATTTGCTCCACCGCCGCCGGCTCAATCCCGAGGTGCTGGCAGAGAAACCGGTCGCAGCCGCGTTTGTAGTTTTTCGCGTAGCTCGGCGGCAGGGCGCCGTCTCGCTTCACCATTTTGCACTTCGCCAGAAAGCGCGGGAAGTGCAGCAGCCCCGTGGCCGCATGCGGCACGTAGGCCGAAGGCAACGTCGTGAGCACGTCGCCGCTGGAACCGGGAATGGGTTTCGAAGGCATAAGGGGAGTTTGGAGGAACACGGCGACGCCGCTCCGATCGGGAGTCACTTCTTCCCGATCGCGAAAATCTTCGCCGCAAATTTGTCCTTCAGCGCCGCCGGATTCGCGCGGACCGCCGCCTCGCCCTTGGCCAGATAGCCGAAGCTCGTCTCGATCACCTGCGAGAGCACATAATTTTCCAGATCCGCCGCACCCGGCACGCCGAGCATCGCCGCAAACGGACCCGCTTTGCCCGCCAGCTCCTTGATTTTCGCCGCCGAACCGTTGGCTGCGATGGCTTGGCTCACGAGCGGCATCAGTTTCGCGCGCAACACCGGCTCCGCCACGCTGCGCAGCATCCGCGTCGCCGAATCCGGCGCACCGCCGGCCAGTCCGCTCACGTCGGTCAGCGCGAGCGCCTTCAACGATTCTTTCAAGATCACCGCCGCCTGCGGCGATACGCTCGCTGCCGACTGGTTGAGCGTGGCTTTGAAACTGTCGAGCGCGCCGGACTGGTTCGCCTTGAGCAGCGCCGTCTGCAGCTTCGCCATCGACGCCGGACCGGAAAGTTGAAACGCGTCCGGCTTCGCGAGCTCCGTCGCCGCGAAGTTCACCGCCGTGCCGAGCCCGCTCTTCACGCCGTTGAGCAACTGCGGCTCGGTGAGCCCCGTCGATTTCAACAACGCCGCCAGTCCCTGCACCTTCTCGGTCATCGTCGAGGTCGCCGCCGGCCTGGCCGTCTCCGCCGCCGACAAATTCGTGGCCACGACGACCGCAAAAAGAAGAGGCCCCGCGCGCAAAGTGAATTTCATGCCCGCCACCCAGCCCCAAGGCCCACCCGACGGCAAGTCTACACCAACGCATCAATCCAAGGTGGAGCGCGTTGACCCCAACGCGCTTTTTTCCGAGGTTGAGCGCGTCGCCCCCAACGCATCCATCCGAGGTGGAGCGCGTTGACCCCAACACATCAATCCAAGGTGGAGCGCGTTGACCCCAACGCGCTTTTTTCGCCGGCCGCATGTTGCGCACCGCCACGGCCACGATCCTGACGGGATCCGGTCGCTCAATGTCGATCACCGCAGGTGGAAACGGTCGGCAAACGTGTCGCCGCGCCGGCGGATCGAAGGCGCGATCAAGCGTCGGCGGCGCGCAAACCTCTCGCACCAGTCGGTGAACCAAGGCGTCGAAGCCCCGGCCGCGTCCCGGACTGATCGTCGCGGAGCGCTCGGCCGCGACCTTCGCCTCCGCGAGCGCTTCGCGGGGAAAACGGAAGGCCTTCAGCGTCCGGCGGCGCGTCTTAATTTTCCCCGCCTGCGCAAGCTCCGGATCGGGCGGAGCGACCGGATCA
>CAJAYO010000002.1 GCA_903948415.1 uncultured Opitutia bacterium
CGTCGGCGGGGAGTTTGGCCGTGAGGTAGGAATCGGCCGGATGGGTGTTCACGCCGGCCGTCAGGTCTTCGCGATCGTCGTTAAAGGCGATGAGTTGGCCGGACGCGTCGGTGAGCTTGAGGACCGCGTCGAGCGGCGAATCGAGCCGGCGGGCCTGCACCTCGGCGACGACGGTTTGTTTGGCCTGACCGGTGAACTGAAACACATCCCTGTCGTCCGGTCGATCGATGCGGCCGTTGACGATGAGCGGGAGCGCAATCCGTTGGGCGGTGGCGAGGGTGTTGTTCGGTTCGCGCTCGAGCGTGTCCGGCAGGCGGTCGAGGGCGAAGGGCAGACGATTGGAGGTGTAACCCATGCAACTGGCGGCGAGCGACTGCACCCCGGGCTGAGAGCCGGCGGGCGGGGGGCCGAGGTCGGCGGTTTGGAGATTCCAGCCGGTCATGTCGGGCGGCATCGCCGCACCGACCTGGGCGCCCAACGGAAAGACACTGGTCACGAACGGCAACTCGCCGAGCGTGATCCGGTAGACGAAATCTTCGCGGCCGCGGTAGATGCTGTCGTAAATCGCCGCGACGTAGTCGCCGTCTTCGGGCACTTGAAAGAAAATCACCGGATCGGGTTTGAAGCGGTAATCGTCGGCGAACGCGACCTCCTTGCCCTGGGCGTCATAGAGCGCCAGCACCGGTTGAAACCAGCCGGGCACGGCATCGGCGATATAGGGAATCAGTTGCCGCGCCTGCGTGGAGAGCACCAGGCGCTGGCCCTTGGTTGCCGCGAAGCGGTAGCGGTTCACTTCGCCGGACGCGGTCTGGCTGTTTACCGTGCAAGGCAGGGCGATGCGGTCCTCGACTTCGCTGGCGGGACGTTTGCGGAGAGCGGCGGCCTCTTTGCCGAGCACTTGGAGCTGGGCGGTCGGCATCGGCTTGCGGGTGTATTCGGGCAGCTGGCCGACATGAAAAACCAGCGGGTTGGATACGCCGCGGGCGGTGACAAGGCGGAGCTCGCGGGCGCCGAGCGCGGCGTCGGGGGCGATCGTGACATTGACGACGACCAGCGCGGCGATCGAGGCGCAGGCGGGGGTCTGCACCCATTCGCGGGTGCGCCGTTCGATCCGTTCGATCAGTTGCGCTGCGGCGATTTTATTCACCGCCCCGGGCGGATTTTTTTCCGCGCCCGTGGGCGTGGCCACCGCCGCCGGGTTTTCCTGCGCCGGGGCCGACGGCTTCAGGGGGGCGGTCGCCGCGGGCGGGCGCTTCAGTTCCTTGAGCTGTTCGTTCAGGAGCTGGATTTCCTGGTTGTTCAACCGACGGAGGTATTCGACGATGGACGTGGTGACGCCAGAACCGGAGACCACCACGGCGCTGACCTCATCCATGTCTTGTCCGCCCAATCGGATCTGGACGGTCGTGGCCTGTTGTCCACCGGCGGGATAAGCATAACCAATGGACGGGCGCCGCTGAGCCTGAGCGGACGGCGCTGCCGTCAAGCCCAGAGACAGACCGAGGAGGGAGAGCCAGGGAAGGGGCGTTTTCATGCCATGATCTCCGTGAGCAGTCCGCCCGATTTGGCCCCCTCGGCGGCGGCGGGCAGTACATGGGCCTCGGCGCCCATCGGGTGGGGCAGCGGCGCATGCGGATCGATTCCGCTCAACGTGTAGATGCTGCCGAGTAGGTCCACCGGATACACCGGGCGCTCCTTGACCTCTTCGGCGCGCTGGTCGGAGCCGCCGACGACGTGACCGCCCTTGAATCCTCCGCCGGCGACGAGCGCGGTGAAGACATTGCCGTAGTGGTTGCGCCCGCCATTCCACGGCGGCTGCCAGTCGACTTTCGGACCGCGGCCGAATTCCCCGCAGCACCAGACGATCGTGCTCTCCAGCAGGCCGTGGTCCTGCAGATCCTGCAGCAGCATCGCGAGCCCTTGGTCGAGCTGCGGGCACTGCCGGCGCATCGTCGCGAAATGGTTGCTGTGGGTGTCCCAGCCGCCGGGGTAGTTGATCACGATGTAGGGGACGCCGGCTTCGACCATCCGGCGCGCGGCCAAACAATCCTGGCCGAACGTGTGGCGGCCGTAGCGGTCGCGCAGGTCCGGTTTTTCCCGGGAAAGATCGAACACCTCTTTGCCCTGGCCGAGGATGAGTTCGTAGGCCTGTTGTTTGGCCAGTTCGGCGGCGGCGAGTTCAGGGCTGGCGGCCATGGCCGATCCCAGCGTATCCATCTTCCCGAGCAATACGCGGCGGGCTTTCTGGCGCGCATCGGTGATGCCGCGGGAAACGACGCCTTCCACTTCGAAACGGGGCGCGCTCGGGTCGCCGCCCGTGGCAAACGGTTTCCGCCTGGGGCCGAGAAAACCCTCTTCCGAGAAACGTCCCTGGGGCTGGGTCAGCACGACGTAGGGCGGGATGAGGCCCTTGTAGCCCGGGCTCTTGAAATGGGAGAACACCGCGCCGACGCTCGGATACGCCAGCCGCTCGCCGGGGGTATGGGCGGTCTGCATGAGGTAGGCGGCGGTTTCATGACCGTTGTTGCGGTGGGTCATGCTGCGGATCAGGGAATATTTGTCGGCCTGCTGCGCGAGACGGGGGAACAGTTCGCCGATCTGGATGCCGTCGACGTTGGTGGGGATCGCGGTCCGGAACTCGCCCATGTAGTCGTAGCCCGCGTCCGGTTTCGGATCCCACGTGTCGATGTGCGACATGCCGCCCCAAAGGAAAATTTGGATGACCGATTTGGCTTTCGCCTTGATCGGCGGAGCGGGCAAGCCGGCGCCGGCCGGCGGCGGGGTGCCCGCGCCCCAAACATGGCCGTTGGCCAGCAGCAGCCCGGCCGTGCTGAACAGACCGACGCGCAGGGCTTCGCGCCGCGACATCGACAGACTCAGGCTCAGGCCGAGCGGGTCGGGGGGCGTTTGCGGGGAAGGGGAACGAGTGTTCATGGCGGGCCTTTTCGGTGGGTGCGGCTAGTGGCGATACAGAAATTCGGTGCTGTTCAACAATGACCAGGTGAGGTCGATCCAGTCTTCGCGGCGCTTGATCACGACCGTCTTGACCGGTTGCGCGCCGCGTTTTCCGGCCGTGGCGGCCGGCGCCGGCCGGGCGGGCTGGACCTGGCCATACGCTTCGGCGTTTTTCAGCTCGCCGGGCGACGGGAAACGGGAAAGCACCGTCAGATAGAGCTCCTCGATGGTGGCGGCCTGATGGCGTCCGGTATCCAGCAGGGCTTTCAGCTTGGGACCTTGCTCGAGTTTTCGCTGGATGTGACTCGAATTCAGGAGATGCAGCCACTGGGCGGGGATCGGCTTGTTGTCTTTTTCCTCCACCATCCCGGTGGCGCGGGCCGAGCGTCCGAACAGCGCGAGAAACGGGCTCGTGATGCTGCCGTCGGCGAGGGCGATCGCCGGCTTGTCCTCCGGAATGTAGGTAAACGGCTCGGGAATGGGACTCGTATAGAGATCCGAGGAACCCGTGATCTGGTTGATCGCGTCGATCAACACCTCGGCGTCCAGCCGGCGCAGGGGGTAACTGGCGAAATTGGCGACGGCCTCGGGCGCCGGGAAGCGGGGCATCGCGGACAGTTGATAGGTCTGAGAGTGGAGGATCAGGCGATAGAGGTGCCGGAGATCGTAGCGGTGCCCGGCGAGTTCGCGTTCCAGATAGGCCAGGAGCGCGGGATTGCTCGGCGGGTTGTCCGGGCGGATATCGTCCGCCTCGTGAATGATCCCGCGGCCGAGCAACCAGGCCCAGACGCGGTTGGCGATGTTGCGCGTGAACCACGGATTCTGCGGCGTGATCAACCAGTCGGCGAACACCTCCCGCGGGTCGCGGTCGGGCGGCACGTGGGCGTCGGTCCCATCCGGGAACATGGCCTTCGCCGGCCGAAGGGCGGGCGCAGGTCCGACCGGAAGTGAAGGAGCGGCCGGTGGGGTCGTGCCGATCGCGGTGACGGCCGCGCGGCCGGGCGCGGTGTTGCCGGCGGCGGTGCTGGTTCCGAGCGGGTCCCAAAAAACGTGTTCCTCTTTCCATTCGCTCGTGGGCTTGTAGCCGACCTGGGAAAAGAAAGGGGCCAGGCCGGCGAGACGTGCGGCCGGCCAGGCTTCGGCGCGGGCCCCCATGAGGGTCAGCGCCACGGTGGTGGCGATGCCCTCCGGCGTCCGATTTTGCATCGCGCGGTAGAAGTTGGCGGGACCGACGCGGAAGTTGCTGCCGCTGGCCGTGAGCAGTTCACGGGCGAACTGGTCGTAGGGCTTGTGGGTGGCGACGGAGGCCAGCACCCAACGGTGGTAGGCTTGCGCGGCGTTGGGCCAGAGATTGACGGGAAACTCGGCTTTGATGCGGAGCACGTCGCTCCACTTCATGGCCCAATAGTCGGCGAACTCGGGCCGCTCCAGCAGGCGATCGATCAGGCGGCTGCGCTTGTTCGCGGTATCCGGATCCTGGAGGAAGGCCCGGGCCTCCTGGGCCGTCGGCAGGGTGCCGATCACATCGAGATAGGCACGCCGGACAAACACGCCGTCGGAGCAGAGCACCGGTTGCACGTTCAGCCGTGCGAGATTGGCGAATACGAGCTCGTCGATCCGGCCGGTGGGCTGCGGCGGGAGCGGACTTTCGAAAACGTTTTGGGCCCGCAGCGGCCCGCCGAAGGAAAGGGCAAGGGTCCCGAGGGCGACCAACGTGAGGAACCGAGGCGTGTTCATGTTGGCGGGGTGATTTTCGGGAGGGAGCGAATCGCGCGGCGCTGGGAATGGTCTGGTCGGGTGACGGGACGGCGCCGCCCGGCCGGGGTGGCTCGCGGTCAGTGACGCGTGATGGTGAGGGCGGTGACGGAAATGATTCGAGGGTGAGACGATTTTATCCCGACGGAAACGGTGGGTTCGGTTGGCCGGCCAACAAACACCCGACCTGCGGCGAAACCCAGTTTCAGCAGGACGGAACCGACCCGGCGTGGTCCGACGAAGACGACGCGCCCAGTATCGTGGAAAATGCCGTCACGGTCTGCGCGTTCCTTGACCAACGTCGCGCGCGAATTGCCGCGCCCGGTTGCGCCCCGCGCGCTCTGCGGTGGGCGAAGGTCGCGCCGACCTTCCGTCGTCGGCCGCAAAACCGGTCCAGGCGCCAGACAAACGGGGCGGGCCGCATCGGTGCCGCCGGGGAGCCGCGTGGCGACGAGCTTGACGGCCTCCGCAACCAGGCGGCCCCGCGGGATATCGATCGTCGTCACACGCAGGCGCTCGCCGATGGGGGGCGTGGTCGAAGCTCACGAGTGGGGGCGGCGGGCGGTGATGGAGCCGACACTACCGGTTCAACGCTTCGGCGAGGCGGTCGTGGCAGGCAAAAATTCCACGCGGGATTTCCCGCGCCAACCGTTGCGGAGCGGTCGAGTCTTCCGCCGACGAACCACGAATCGGCGCAGATCAGCCGCGCGCCTGAGGTGTGGGCGCGAGTGCCCGCGATGCGTTGCACGCTGCGCGCGTCGTCGGCCGGACCCCCGAGAATCGCGCACCCGGCCGCGCACCCGGTGCGGGCTTGGCGGAACTCGGTCGCGCCCGCTCCGCCGGAAAAATCATCGGTGGTCACGGCGTCGAAGTAGCCGCCGGCAATGCCGACCGGCGGGCGGTCGTTCGGGCGGAGGGCTAATTTCCGCCCGGCGGCGGCGGCTTCGACCGCCGTCCGAGATTCCCACCCGACGGGAGAGTGGTCGGCGCGCAGACGGGGGACCCGAACCGAGGCGGCCAGCTTCGCCCTCAGGCGATGCCCCGGGCCGCGAAGGCCGACTCCACCCACTCGAGCAGGCGGGCGCCGCAGCTGCCTTTGCGTTTCGCCCGTGGGTGAAACACCCGTTGCACGCTGCGCAACGTCACCCTTCGGCCGGGCACGCCGGAGCCCGCGGCCGTGCGGCGCTGCAGCCGTCCCTCCGGCTCGCGTTCGCCCAGCAGACGGTGGGCGGTTCGATCGCTGACGGCGAAGCGCTGGGCCACGGCGCGGGTGGAGCGGAACCGCCCGCCGGGTTGGGCGAACCCGCCGGGCAGGCGGGCGATCAGCGCGGCCGGGACTTCGTTGGTGAGGGCGGAACGGGCGCGGGGCGTGTGCAGCGGACGATTTGTCCGATCAGTTTCACCGTCGAACGATTTGTTAAGGTTTGAAACTCCGGCGACGTCGGCACCTGTTTGGTTCATGGCCGATCAACCCCTTGCCGGAAAAATTCTCGTGATCGTGGGCGGCACGACCGGGCTCGGACGGTCGGCGGCGCGCGCGTGCTTGGCCGCCGGGGCGCGAGGCGTGGTCGTCACAGGCCGTGATGCCGGCAGCGCGCAGGCCGCGATTGCGAGTTTGGGGGCGGCGTCGGCCGCGCAGGTGGGCAATGCCACCGATCCGGAGCACGCGCCCGGGGCCATTGCCCTCGCGCTGGAACGGTTTGGCGGGTTTCACGGGTTGTATCACGTGGCCGGCGGAAGTGGACGTCGGCTGGGGGATGGGCCGTTGCACGAAGTCACGGACGGCGGGTTGAGGGCGACACTGCAATTGAATTTGGAATCGGTGATTCTCTCGAATCGCGCGGCGGTGAAACAGTTTCTCGCGCAGGGCACCGGGGGCGTGATTTTGAACATGGGATCGGTGCTCGGCTGGTCGCCGTCGCCGGAGTTTTTTGCGACGCACGTCTACGCGGCCGCCAAGGCCGCG
The DNA here is from genome assembly GCA_903948415.1 of uncultured Opitutia bacterium. Classification (GTDB taxonomy): domain Bacteria; phylum Verrucomicrobiota; class Verrucomicrobiia; order Opitutales; family Opitutaceae; genus GAS368. Next base: position 6,677 of record CAJAYO010000002.1, read on the forward strand.
ATCGTGGGGTTCACGAAATCGGCGGCGGGCTACTATGCGGCGCAGAATATCCGACTGAACGTGCTCGCGCCGGCGCTGGTGGAAACGCCCATGGCCCGGCGGGCCGCGGCGGACGAAAGGATTTTAAAGTTTATTGCGACGAAGCAGCCCCTCGACGGAGGACGGATCGGGCGGCCGGATGACTGCGACGGCGCGGCCGTGTTTCTGTTGTCGGATGCGGCACGCTTTGTGACCGGACAGGTGTTGGCCGTGGATGGCGGCTGGACGGTCAGCGAGGGTCAGATTCCCGGGGAAACCGCATGAGCGCGAAACGACAGGTGCTCGGGATCGATTTGGGCGGCACGCACGTCAAAGGGATCGTCGTCGATGCGACGGGACGCGTGCTGGCGGAGGACGCGCGACCGACCGATGACGGCGTCGCGGGCGCGTGGCGCGACAACGTGCGGAGTTTGGTGGCGGGCCTGCGGGAGCGCTGTCCGGGCCTTGCGGCGGCGGGGTTGTGCGCGCCGGGTTTGGCGTCGGCTGACGAGAAGACGATCGTGAGCATGCCAGGGCGGTTGAAGGGCCTGGAGGGGCTCGACTGGTCCAACGAACTCAGCCTGCCGACGGTGGTGCTCAATGATGCGCACGCGGCATTGCTGGGTGAAGTTTGGCTGGGAGTTGCGCGGGGTGGGACGAATGTCCTGATGGTCACGATCGGCACGGGGGTCGGTGGCGCGGCCCTGGTGGACGGCCGGCTCTTGCGCGGACACCTTGGACGAGCCGGGCATGTCGGGCATATTTCACTCAATCCCGACGGTGCCCCCGACATCGTGCGCACGCCGGGCAGTCTGGAGGATGCGATCGGCGATTGCACGGTGCGCGCGCGCAGCGGCGGGCGATTTGAGACGACCCGCGAGCTCGTGGCGGCGGTGAGCGCGGGCGACGGTGCGGCGCGGGAGGTCTGGGAGCGGTCGGTGCGGGCGTTGGGCGCGGGGCTCGCCAGTTTGATCAATGTGCTCGATCCCCAGGTGATCGTGCTCGGGGGCGGCATCGTGGCGGCGGGCGACGTGTTGTTGGCTCCGCTCGGTGCGGCGCTCGAACGCATGGAGTGGCGCATCGGTGCGTCCAAGGTGGCGCTCGTGCCGGCAACGCTCGGCGCGCAGGCGGGGGCCTTCGGTGCGGCGCAGCGGGCGCTGCAAAAATTTCCAATCACATGACTCCTTCCGAAACCTATTTCACAAAAATTCGCTCGCTGGTCGAGACGGTCGCCGCGCAGCAAGCGGCCATCCACCAGGCGGCCGATTGGTTCGCCCAGACGATTCTCGCCGGGCGCATGGTTCACCTGTTCGGCTCCGGCCACTCGCGGATTATGGTGGAGGAGATGTGGCCGCGCTACGGATCCTTCCCGGGGTTCAATCCCATCGTGGAACTGTCGCTCTCGTTCCACAATCTCGTCGTCGGCGCGAACGGCCAGCGGCAGGCGATGTTTTTGGAAAACGTGAGCGGACTCGCGGAGCGAATTCTGCGCAATTACGACCTGAGCAAGGCGGAGAGCGCGCTGATTATTTCGTCGAGCGGCTGCAACGTGGTGCCGATCGAGATGGCGGAGCAGTTTCAGCGGCGCGGGGTCCGCGTGGTCGCGCTCGTGAGTCTCGCGCACGCGCAGGCGTCGACCTCGCGCCGGGCCGACGGGAAAAAGCTGACGGATTTTGCGGATCTCATCCTCGACACCGGCGCACCGGTGGGGGATGCAATGGTCACGATCGACGGACTCGATACGCCGGTCGCACCGGGTTCGACGGTGGGCGGATGCTTGCTCGTGAATTCGATCAAGGCGGAAGTGGCCGCTCGGCTCACAGCCGCGGGCCAGCCGCCGAAAGTGCTGAGCGCGGGCGTGATCGTCGGTGCGGCGCGGGCGACGGAGTTGTTTGAAGCCGCTTACGACGAGCACGCGCATCGGCTCGCGAAACTTTATGCGCAGGTGGGGCCGGTTTGAAACCCTGCCTGACCAGATCCGTTCCATGAGCTCGTCCCCGCCGATTCCCCGGAAACATCCCGTGCAGGCCCCGGGTGGCGTGCGACAGCGGACCCGTTTATGAATCCGAAAAATTCGCGGGATATTTCCCGCCGGCAGTTTTTCACCCGCGCCGGGGTGGGTCTCGCCACGCTTGCGACGACCCGTCTTGGGGTGGCGCAGGGCTCCGTCGCCAACAGCAAAATTCGCCTCGGGCTCATGGGGTGCGGGAAGCGCGGGGGTTGGCTCGCGGGGCTGTTTGCCGACCACGGCGGTTACGAAATCGTCGGGGTGGCCGACTACTTTCCGGCGGCGGCGCAGTTGGCGGCCGACAAATTCAAGCTCGCTCCGGCGCAGGCCTTCAGCGGGTTGCAGGGCTATGAAAAGATGATCGCCCAGGGCGGGCTCGATGCGGTGGCGATTATCAGTCCGCCGTATTTCCATCCCGAGCAGGCGGCGGCAGCGGTCGCGGCGGGGCTGAACGTCTACCTCGCGAAGCCGGTCGCGGTGGATGTGCCGGGTTGTCAGTCGATCGCCGCAAGCGGCGCGGCGGCGCGGAGCCGGGGCCAGGTTTTCCTCGTGGATTTTCAGACGCGCACGAACGAATTTTACCTGGAGGCGATCAAGCGGGTTCACGCGGGGGCGATCGGCGATTTCTGTTTCGGCGAGGGCTCGTATCACGACGGACGACTGGCGATCAGGGGCGAGACGGAGACGCCGGAGGGGCGGTTGCGGAATTGGGTTTTCGACCAAGCGCTCTCGGGCGACATCATCGTCGAACAGAACATCCATACGCTCGATGTGATGAGCTGGATCGCGAAGGACGAGCCGCCGGTGCGGTGCAGCGGGACCGGCGGACGACGCGTGCGGGTCGACGTGGGCAATGCGTGGGACCATTTTGCGCTGGCCTACGAATATCCGAACAATGTCGGGGTGACGTTTAGTTCGCGGCAGTTCGATGCGCACGGCACGCCGGGAGGGATTCTCAATCGGATGTTCGGCACGAAAGGCGTGCTCATGACGGCCTACGGCGCCGACGTAATGATCCGCGGCGGGGCCGAGGCGTTTTACCGGGGAGGGCAGACGGCCGGCATCTACCAGGAAGGCGCGCAGGCCAATATCCGGGCGTTTCACGAGCAGGTCATGAAGAAAGACGCCACGAATGCGACGGTAGCGCCGAGTGTGACGAGCAACCTCGTCGCAATTATGGGGCGCACCGCAGCCTACGAGGGCCGGCCGGTGACGTGGGCTGAACACATTGTCTCGAAAAAGAAACTGACGGCGGACCTTGGCGGCTTGAAGGTCTAAACCCGCAACGCACCGTCCCCATGAAAACACCCATTCCGCGTCGCACGTTTCTGCAAGGTTCCCTCGCCACCGTCGGCGCAGCGGCACTCGGACGAGTGACGGGTGCGGCGGAGACGACGGCCGCGAAGCCGGGCTTCCGCCTCTTTGCCTGCGATTGGACGCTCCAGAAACTGTGCAATCCGGAGGCTTTTGAGCTCGCGGCGCGCATCGGGTTGGACGGCGTGCAGGTTGATTTTGGACGGCCGAAGGGGGGCGAAACGACGCTGCCGTTGTTCAGTGAAGCGCAGCAGGAACGTATTCTGGCGGCGGCGGAGAAACACCGCGTCGTCATCTCGTCGCTGGCCATGGGGGCGTTGAACAATATTCCCTACAAGAGCGACGCTGCGACGGAGCAGTGGGTGCTCGACAGCGTGAAAGTCATGACGCGGCTGAAGCAGAAGGTGAC
>CAJAYO010000003.1 GCA_903948415.1 uncultured Opitutia bacterium
CGATCTAGTAGCCATGGGCGCATCGTCACCGCACGCCGGGCCGCGGGTCAAGTCGCGCCGCGCGCCGGGCGTCGGCCGGCGCCCCGGCGGCGCCTCTCACGACACCTTTACCACCAGGGTCTGGCCGGCGAACGTGACCTTGTCGCCGGCGACGAGCTTCTTGCCTTTGCGCGTCTCGACCACGCCATTCAACTGCACTCCGCCGTCGGCGATCGCCTGCTTCGCCTGTCCGCCACTCTCGGCGGCACCGGCGAATTTCAGGAACTGCGCCAACTCGATCGGCTCGGCCCGGATGGGGACAACGCGGCTGCTGGACGGGGTGGGTTTGCTCTTGGCGCTCATGGTCGGACGGAGAGGACGGTTATTTGGCGACGGTTTTGCGGAAAATCAAAATATGCTGCTGCGGGAGCACGTCGATCACGCGGTCGAAGGTCAGCGGGTGCAGCGCCATTTCCTTTTTCACCTGGGCCGCGGTCATTTTGTGCAGAAGCTTGATCGGCACCGCCGGGTCTTCGCCCCGGTATTCGACCAACACGAGTCGGCCGCCCGGCTTGAGTCCCTTGATCATGTTCCGGGTCATCTCGAACGGAAAATCCAGCTCGTGGTACACATCCACGAGCAAAATCAAATCCGTCGAGTCGGGCGGCAACTTCGGATCCTGCACGGTGCCGAGCAACGGTTCGACGATGGCGGCGACTTGGTGCTTCTTCATCTGCGCGGCGAGCAGATCCAACATCTCCTGCTGGATGTCCTCCGCGTAGACTTTTCCCGTCGGGCCGACCTTCTGCGCCATGCGCCAGGAAAAGTAGCCGCTGCCCGCGCCGATATCGGCCACCACCATCCCCGGCTTCAGCTCGAGCGCCTGCAACAGCAGGTCCGTGCGCTCCTCCTGCTGCCGCGTCGGCCGCTCCAGCCAGCCGGCCGCCTGATGCCCCATCACCTTGGCGATTTCCCGCCCCAGATAAAATTTCCCGATGCCGTCGCGGTCGTGCTTCGTGCGCGTTTCATAACTCGCTTCGGGCGGACGCGGGGATTCGGCGCCGGCGCCGGTCGGCCCGAGCACGAGGAGAAACGCCGCCAACAGGTGTTTGGGATTCATCGGTAAAGTCGTCCGCCGCTCACCCGGCGCGTTTCGCCGGCCGCCCGGCAGATCCGCCGGCACCAGGCCGTCGCGCCGGCCCGCGGCGCCGCGCGCCGGCCTCGGCGGACGGCGTCCCTCGTCGCCTGTGCGCCACCGCGTTCACGGCAGTTTGGCCTGCACGAGCTTGCTGACCGCCCCGAAGTCGATGAGCGCCGCGTCGGGATGCTGCTTCAGCGCCCCGATGACCTTGCCCATTTCCTTCTTCGACTGCGCGCCGGTCGAGGCGATGGCCTCGTTGATGAGCGCCTCCACCGTCGCGGCATCGAGCCCCTTGGGGAGATATTTTTCGAGAATCCGGATCTCCGCCTCGTTGGCCGCCACCAGGTCGGCGCGCCCGCCCTTGGCAAATTCCGCCTTGGCGTCGGCGAGATTCTTCACCGCTTTGCGAAAGGTCGCGATCGTGAGCGGCTCGTCGATTTCCTTGTTCGCGTCCATCGCCGCCCGCTTGATCGCGGCATCGGCGGTGCGCAACGCCAGCGTCGTGGCACTGTCGCGCGCTTTCATGGATACAATAATGTCGGCACGGAGGGTTTCGTAAGTGGAGGCCATGCGTCAGAGCCTGCGGAGCCGCCCCGCCGTGTCGAGAATCGAGCGTTACGCCGCCGCAGCGGGCGGTTTGTCCGCCACATAGAGCGTGTAGGCCGCGCGCTTCGCCATCGCGTGGAGCTTCGCCTGCACGACCTCGACCTTGAAGCCCGCCTTCGCCAACCGCGCGGCATAGGCCCGGTCGTGGGCCGCGGACCAAATCACGGCCCGCCCGCCGGCTTTCAGCGCCTTGAACACAACCTGCAACCCCGCGGCATCGTAGAGCCGGGCGTTCTGCCGCTGCACCATCGCCGTCGGCCCGTTGTCGGTGTCGAGAATGATGGCGTCGTAGCGCGCCGCCCCGTCGCGGGTCAGCGGCCCCCAGACATCGCCCACCCGCACCGTCACGCGCTTGTCCGCGAGCAGCGCGCCGTTGAGCGTTTTCAAATGGGTGCGGTTCCAGTCCACGATCGCCGGCAACAATTCCGCGACCTCGACCACGCCGTGCGGACCCACGCCTTCCAGCGCGCTGCGCAACGTGAAGCCGAGGCCCAGTCCGCCGATCAAGACGCGCGATTTGCCGAAACGCGGAAACCGGTCCGTCGCGAGTTCGCCGATTTGGAGTTCCGAGGTCGCCACCGTGGACTCCATCAGCGCCTGGCCGTTGAGCCGCACGCAAAACGCGCCGTCGTGCGCGTGCAGCGTGAGGCGGCCCCCGTCGGGCGTGGTGGTTTCGGCGAGTTTGAGCTGCGGCTTCATGCGTGAGTGCGTTCGGCCCTGAGTTGTGGCGGAGCCCGCACGAAACACCAGCCCGGCGTTGCACCGCGCCGCGGAGCCGCCACGCTGCCCGCCTCATGACTCCCCTGCCCTCGCGCAACGTCCTCGGCGGCCCGCTCAAACCCTGCTCCGCCGCCCCGCTCACCGGATTTTTCCGCAACGGCCACTGCGACACCTGCGCCGAAGACCGCGGGTGCCACACCGTCTGCGTCGAGGTGACCGAGGCGTTTCTCGCCTTCAGCGCGGCGGCCGGCAACGACCTGTCCACGCCCGCGCCCGAATATGATTTCCCCGGACTGCAGCCCGGCGACCGGTGGTGCGTGTGCGCCGCCCGCTGGCTCGAGTGTCTCGACGCCGGCGTCGCCTCACCCGTCGCGCTGGCCTCGACGCACGAGCGCTCCCTCGAAATCATCCCGCTCGCCGTGCTCCAACAGCACGCCACCGCCTGAACCCTTCTCCCGTCCCATGACCCCTGTCCGAAACAAAGATCCGCTGCACGGCATCACGCTCGAGGCCTTGCTGACCCAACTCGTGGCCCACTACGGCTGGGCCGAACTGGGCCAACGCATCGACGTCCGCTGCTTCAACCACGATCCGAGCATCAAATCCAGTCTGGCCTTCCTCCGGAAAACGCCGTGGGCCCGCACGAAGGTCGAGCAGCTTTTCCTCCACACCGATTTCCCGTCCGCGCCCCCTACTCCGTCGGCATCGTAAGCTGCCCGGTCGGCGCGTCCGGAATCTGCCAGTCCATCGGCGCCAGGCCTGCCTCCGCGAGGTGGGCGTCGATTTTCGAAAAGCAGCGGCAGCCCAGGAAAAACCGCGCCGCCAGGGGCGAGGGGTGGGCGCATGCCACGATCCGGTGGTGCGCGCCGGTGATGAGATCCTTTTTTTTCTGCGCGGCCTTCCCCCAGAGCACGAACACCACCCGCGTCGGCTTCGCATCCACGAGGCGGATGATCCGGTCCGTGAATAACTCCCAGCCCCGGTCGCGATGGGAAAACGCCTCGTTCGCCCGCAGCGTCAGCACGGTGTTCAGCATGAGCATCCCCTGCCGCGCCCAGGATTCGAGCGTCCCGTGGTTCGGGATACGAAAGCCCACGTCGTCCCGCAGCTCCTTGTAGACGTTCCGCAGCGAGCCCGGCACGCGCACGCCCGGCCGCACGGAAAAGCACAGCCCGTGGGCATCGCCGGGATTTGGATACGGGTCCTGGCCCAGCAACACCACCTTCACGTCCTCATAGGGCGTCAGCGCCAGCGCCTTGAAAATATCCTCGCGCGCCGGCAGGAGCCTTTTCCCCGCGCGCACCTCCGCCGCGAGAAACGCGTCGAGCGCGCGGTAGTAGTCCTGGGCGACGTCTTCGCGGAGCAACGGCGACCACCGGGCGGGAATGGGAGGCAACATGGAAGCGCGCATGTTCGCGATCATCGGCGACGTTCCAACGGAAAAAACGAGTGACGCCGCCCCCCTCACCGCCTACGCCCTCTGCATGCTCCTCCGTTACCCCGCGCTGTTGCTGTGCACCACGCTCGCCTCCGGCGCCGCCGCGCCGTCCGTCACCTGGATCCCCGCCGGCCTCCCGCCCGCGCCCGCCACCGGCCCCGCCCTGTGCGTCGGCGCCTACCTCAAACCCGAGCAGGGCAAGGCCACGCTCGACGCCGCGCTCGCCCAGTTCCCCGACCGCGCCGCGTGGGAAGCCTACGGCCGGCACATCCGCCAACGCATCCAGGAGGGCGCCGGCCTCGCGCCGTGGCCCAAGCGCACGCCCCTCAACCCCCTCGTCCGCGCCCGGCGCACCTATGACGGCTACACGGTGGAGAACATCGCGTTCGAATCCGTCCCCGGCTACTTCGTCACGGGCAACGTTTACCGCCCGCTGCGCGGCCAGGGGCCCTACCCCGTCGTCCTGACGACCCACGGGCACGGCGCCCTCGTGAAGGAACCGGCCGACGTCGAGAAGCAGGGCCGCTTCACCGAAACGGTGCAGCGGCGCGGCGGCACCTTCGCCCGGATGGGCGCGATAGTTCTCTCCATCGAAATGGTCGGCTACGGCGACTCCATCGGGCAGGTCGGCCAGGAGGCCCACAAACAACCGTTCACCCAAACGCTCCAGATCTGGAACGCCACCCGGGCGCTCGACTACCTGCTTGCCCTCGACGGGGCGGACCCGAAGCGCGTCGCGGTCACCGGCGAATCCGGCGGCGGCACCCAAACGTTTTTGCTCACCGCCCTCGACCCGCGCGTCACCCTCAGCGCCCCCGTGGTGATGGTGTCGTCCTACTTCTTCGGCGGCTGCCCCTGCGAAAGCGGGAAGCCCATCCACCGCAGCGCCGACCACTTCGCCAACAACGTCACCATTGCCGCCCTCGCCGCGCCGCGCCCGCTGCTCCTCGTCTCCGACGGCGCCGACTGGACGCAACACGTCCCCGACATCGAGTTCCCCTTCGTCCAAAAAATCTACGGCTACTACGGCGCCGGGAAAAACACCGCCAACGTCCACCTCCCGCTCGAAAAACACGACTACGGTCCCTCGAAACGCGCCGCCGTCTATCGTTTCGTCGCCGAGCATTTCGGTCTCAGCCTCGCCCCCGCCCTCGATGCGGCCGGACAAATCGACGAGTCGCCCGTGACCGTCGAACGCCACGGCCCGCTGCACGTCTTCGACGCCGGTTTCCCGCTCCCCGCCCACGCCCTCCGCGACATCGCCGCCGTCGAGCGGACCCTGCGCGAATTGCAGCGTTGAACGCCTCCCGGCCGCGCCTCACACCTCTGCTGCCATGAGCGAACTCCCCGACTGCCTATACTGCCGCAAAGACCAGCGCCTGCATGATCTCATGATTGAGATCGCGCCGCTGAGCGCCTCGACGCTCTACCTGTTCAAGGAGCAAACCCACCGGGGCCGCTGCGTCGTCGCCTACCACGGCCACGTCAACGAACTCTTCGAGTTGCCCGACGCCGAGCTCATCCGGTTCACCCAGGACGTCGCCCGCGCCGCCCGCGCGATCAAGGCCGCCGTCCACGCGAACAAGATCAACTACGGGGCCTACTCCGACAAACTCCCCCACCTGCACATGCACCTCGTGCCGAA
>CAJAYO010000004.1 GCA_903948415.1 uncultured Opitutia bacterium
CAACGCGCGCGACTATTTGGAACTGGCGTCCAAGCTCGGCGTGCATGGCACGCTGCAAAAGCCGTTTTCGGGACTCGAACTCTGCCTCGCCGTCGACCGCGCCCTGCAGCGCCCGGCCTGACCGGCTGCGCTGCCCCTTGCCCGGAGGTTTTTTTCACCGCGCGCACCGGGGGGACGGGGCCAAGCACGTTGTCCGCGGCGGCCGCGGGTGCGACGCGGTCCCTGCCGCGGGTGCGACGCGGGCTTGGTGCGGAGCCGTGGAACCGTTCCGCCCGATGTCGTCCACCCGGCGGGCGGCCCGAAGCGCGAGCCAGTCCGACCGGTGCCGAGTGGCTAAACCCGCCGCGGGAGTTTTTTCCGCGCGACCAGGACTTGGCCGGCCGCGCCCGACGGGGGCGCGGCGGAGCTGGCCGCCCCGGCCCCTGCCGGCGGCTCGGCGGTTTTCCCGGCAGTGCTGTCGATCGTGAAGGGGGCGAGCTCGGCGAGTTGTTCGTCGAGCGACATCAGGGTTCGCGATGAAAAGGTGAGAAACGCCACGATGGCGTTGAGATTGGCGTCCTTCTTGTCCAAGGCATCGAACCGGCGCTTGAGGTGGATATTCACCTCTTCCAGTTGCGCATACAATTGGGCGAGACCGGTGAGTTTCCAGTCCGGGCTTCCGCCCTGGCCGGCGGTGAGATATTGTTTTATCAGATACGCGCCGGCCATCCGGAACAACGTTTCCTCGAAATTGGCGAAGGGCAGGTGCAGCCGGGCGGGGCCGCGCAAACGGGAGAGGATCGGGCAGCCGCAGGTCGCCAGTTTGAGGCCCATAAACGAGCGCAGGGCGGTCGGCAGGTCGGTCCGCTTCACGATCGTACGCTCGGGCGTGCGGGCTTCGACCTCCACCGTTTCAAACGAGGCGAAGTCGGCAAAGGCGGTGCCGACCGCTTCGAGGGCCAGCGCAGCCGGGCAACCGGGGTGTTCGGCCGCAACCAAGGGGCAGCCGGGACACTGGTTGCACGCGAGTTGGGTCCAGAACGCCGGTGGGCTGGCGGGCGCCGGCCGAAGCGCCGGCGGATCCAGTTCGGCCTGAAACGCCAGCACCCGTCCGTCCGCGAATCTGAAGGTATAATCGATCACGGCGGTGGCTATGATCCCGCCCGCGGAAGAACTCACCAAAAATCGCTCCTGAGCGATTGACCGCGCGACCGGGCCCGCGTCGTGCGGGGGAAACCGGACGGGCGGCGGTCCCGCGGGCCCTCGCGCCGTGGCACGGTCCTGCAATGATTGCAGAATTCTCCGCCCGTTCGCTGGCGCCCAGGGCCGAAACGTTGCTCGCCGCGCGCGGTCCCTCCCCCTCCCCGCCCCGACCGGGAGCGCCCACGGGAGACGACCCGTGGCCCTTCGTAAACCGGAGGCCGGGGCGCGCGAGGGAATCGAGGCCGGGGCCGCACCCGGGTCGAGAGATCGGAAAGCACACGTCTGAACTCCAGTCACCGGCTATGATCTCGTTTGGCGTCTTCTGCTTGAA
>CAJAYO010000005.1 GCA_903948415.1 uncultured Opitutia bacterium
GGGCGAGCGCGGCCGGTGCGGACCCTGGCCGGATCCTTCAGGGAAGCTGGCCGGATCCTTCGGGGACGGTTCGAGAACGATTCGAGGACGGTTCGAGAACGTCGTGGCGGCGGAAGCGCCGTCAGACCACGCCGGCGACGCCGGCGATGGCGCCGAGCCCGGCAGAGCGCCGTGCCATCGCAGGTGCCCGCGCACCCTAACCGATTCCGGCATCCGCGCGTTAATCGTTCATTTCGATCCGACCATCGCGAAGATCGATGCACGGCAAGCGGGTGCCCTCGCCATCCTTTCGGCGGTTCTCCCCGGCGGCGCGCCACAATCGTCTCGGTCGGGCGCGGCCGCACGTAACCTGGGGCGTCCCGCAGCCGGCGTTCGTTGCGCGGCCCGTTCCTCAAACGGGAGCGAAAAGCAAAGCGTCACGGCGCCGTCGGCCCCCGCGCGCCGACCCGTCCCCGACGGCTGAGGCGGAAAGTTCAGCAACGCCTGGCCGAAATCCCCGTTACTCCCGGCTCCACGCCGGCGGCTGCGCATGAAAATCCGGCGTGGTCGCGAATTCCCGCATCGGCGTGTGAAACACCTGCGTCGTCGACGGCGACATCGGCGGCACGATCCAATCCCAGCGCGCCGACACGTCCCGACCGGCGCTCTTCTCCCGTTCGCAGAACTTCATGAACTCGACCGACGCCGTGTGGTGATCCACCAGCCTCACGCCGTCCGCTCCAAACGAGTGCACCACCGCGACGTTCAACTCCAGCAGCGCACGGTCCTTCCACAACGTGCGCTCGCTGCGGCGGTCAAGGCCGAGTTTGTCGGCGATGAGCGGAAGCAGATTGTAGCGCTCCGTATCCGCGAGATTCCGCGCGATCTCGGTTCCCATATACCAGCCATTGAACGGCGCCGCCGGATAATCCGTGCCGGCCGCGCGCAGTCGCAGGTCGGTCACGACCGGCACCGCATACCAGCGCAGCCCGAGCCCTTCGAACCACGGCAAATCCGGATGCCGCAACCCCACTTCGCGCAGGAGTCCGGCCGGCGGCCGAAACAGCTGCGGCGGCCCGTTCCTGCCCGCGACGATCCACGGCAGCAAATCAAACGCCCCGGGCTCCGCCGGCGCTTCCCAGCCCAACGCCAAAGCTTGCTCGGTCAGCGCAACGTTCTTCGGGTCTCCGCGCACCGCGCCGCCTCGGCCGCGATAACCGGCGTAGCCGCAGAGCTGGTGATTCCAAATCCGTGGCGCAGGTCCGCCCGCCCGTTCCGGCGGGGCAAACACCGTCATGACCGACCTCACCGTGCCGTCGGCCTGCGCCAGCGCGACATGGTCCAGCAGGCTCGCGATCATCCCGTCGGCCGTGTCGATGGTTCGTTCGTCACGCACAGCGAGCGTGCGCCAATACAGTCGGCCGATACAGCGCGCGTGATTGCGCCAGGCCACCCGTCCGGCCCAGGTGAGTTCGGCGGAGGTCAGCGGTGCCGGCCCGCCTGCCGCCAACGCCGCGCGGCAAACGGCAATCCGATCCGCCAGCCCCGCGCCGGAATGCACCTCGGCCAGAAACGCCAATTCGTCCGACGCTGGCGGGGGCGTTTGATCGGTCGCAGTTGAGAAAGGGCAGCCTAGCATAGAGGGAGGAAAAGCAACTCGCATCACCCCAAGTGGCAACCGAAACCAAGCCGAAAGCCGGAGATCGTGGCGGCCAAACCCGGTCGCCAAAGCGCGAGGTAAACTCGCTGGAGTATGTCCCGCCATCACGCGACAGCTTCCCCCTCGCCGTCCCCGCGGATCAATCGCCGCAGGCTCGATCTGCTTCGGGCCCCACGCGCAGGACGCGCGCCCGCGCCGACTGCTCGCCTGGATCACAGCGGGCGTCGCGGAGCCGCTCGCCACCGGCGCACGCGCGGGCGCCGGCCCCCGCCGCCCCTACTCCGCGCCCGTCGGAAACCTCCCCGGCCACGGCCGCGTCACGGCGCGGTCGCGATAGACGGCGCGCAAGCCGTCCCCGGCCGCGGTAAAGGCGACGCCATCAAGAAAGGCGAGCCACCCCGCGTCTTCGTGGCGCACGCCGCACAACCGCTCGCGCAGCGTGAGAATATTCCAGTCGTGCGAGACGTGCAGATCGAGTCTCCGGCCGGGGGCACACGGCTGCTGCAGACGTTCGGTCAAATACGCGAGCTTGCGCGTGACAATCTGGTCCGCCGCGTGAATCACCGCCGGCCCGATCTGCCCGGAAAACCACAACCGGATAAAATGCTCGCCGTGCTGCGTGGCCAGCCGCGCCGTCTCCGCGCCGTCGACAATGTAGTCGACCCCGAGGGCCTCGGCGGGACCGGCCATCTCGACGGGACAGCCCGTTGCGCCCAACCCCAGCGCAATGCCCTCCGCCGTCTGCCGGCACCGCTTCACCGGACTGTGAAAAATCCGCACGCGGTCAAAGCCGCTGATCCGCGTCCCAAACGCCTCGGCCGCCGCGTGGCCGTTGGGCGTCAGTTCCGCCAGCGTGTGGTCGGCGGCCGCCAAAATCGGAAAGCGCTCCGCGTGGCGCAAAAACACGGCGGCATTCGTCTGGGCCGGGAGCGAGCGGAGGGTTTCGAGCAACGTGTGGCCGTGCATGGTGCAACCCAGACGCAATCGGACCCAACTTCCGCTGTCACGACCCGTTCACCGGTCCCGCGTTCACGGGTCCCGCGCCCTCACCCGCGTGGCCCTTCGGCTTTCGGCGCCGGACTGGCCCCCTGCACCATCGCGTCCGCGTAGGTGAACCGCCAGCGGACCTCGCGCTGCAGCGGACTCTCCTCGATGACCACGGTGTTGCTTTTCACGTAGCCCGCGCCGCGCGCCAGATCCGGGATCATCTCCGCCTTCGCCTTGGTGATCGTCGACGTAAACCAGTTGGGCGCCAGCGGCGCGTGGGCGGCAAAATAATCTCTCAGGGCAATGTTGTTCATAGTGTGAAAGCCACGGAGCCATCGACCTGTCCGCGGCCCCGTCGTCGGCACCCGCTGGCTTCGCTCGGATGTTGTCCGCGCTGTCCCCCAACACGCAACGCAATTGCCCCGGGGCCACGCGCCGCGGCCACGCGCAAGCCCCCGCTCGCCCGCTCGCCGCCGCATCTCACCGCTCGGCGCCGTCCGCCCGTCCATCGCCCGCTCGCCTTTCGCCCTCTCCCCGCCACTCCGGCCGCGACGATCGAACGCCTCCTCTCCGGTGAATCCGGCCTCGCCCAACCGTCCGCCCCGGCGGTCTCATTCTCGCCGCCGCCCGGTGCCACGACCGTTTTCCCGCGCACGGCAACTGCCGCCGCATGCGCTTCGACCACGCCTCGGCCGACGCGATGTTCGCCCCCCTCACCGCCCGGGGTTTCCGCGAATTCGACCCGGGGCCGGTGCGGCTGTTCGCGTTGATCCTGAAAAAAAGCCCGCGGCGGCCTGTTCTCCGCCTTGCCCGACGCCGACGCCCGCCGCGCCCACCACACCCGGTCGCCGACTCGCGCGCCGCGCTCGCTACCGAACTCGCGCGCCTCGGCCGCGACACCCCCGTGGCCCGCCTCCCCGAGGCCCCCGCCCCATCCCCTCCGTCGCCGGTCCGGCCTGACGGGCCGGACTCGCGGAACCGCATCGCTTCACCGCGGGCAGAACCTGTCGCGCGAAAAAGCCGCGCGGCCCGGCGCACCGCGCGGCTCGTTGGCCCCTGCTCCACCTCCCGCGGCGCATCGGCCCCCACCACGCGGCCCGCAAATCGGTCGCTCGATCTTATTCGGGATAATCGGTTTTCCTCGCTCGACGACTTGCGTCGCGCCGATACAGACACCACTGGCTTGTGGCGCGTCCACCGGTTGGTCGGACCCGCCCCTTCACCCAACCCATCCATGCCCGTTCCGACCTCATCGCGCACCAAGCTCACCGGCATCTGCCCGGCGGCCCGCGGCGCGGTCGTCGCCGAACTCGCCCGCGCCCAACCCGCGCCGGTCTGGCTCGTGGTCGCCGAGGATCTGAAGACCGCCGAGCATGTCGCCGAGGACATCGCCTTCTTCCTCGCCGCTGCGGCCGACCCCAGCCCGCGGCGTACGCTCTTGTTTCCCGAGTCGCTGACCGACAGCCGCGACATGCGCGAGGCCTTCGCCGCTTCCAGCGACCGCCTCACCGTGCTCTCGCGCCTGCGCGCCGTCCGCGGCATGGCGTCCACGCCCGACACCGTCATTGTCGTCACGACGCCTGCCGCACTGTTGCAGCCCGTGCCCGCCCTCGAGGAATTCGCGACGCGCGAACTCACGCTGACCCGCGGCCAGACCCAGTCGTTTCAAGGCCTGCTCGAGCAGCTCCAGAAACTCGACTACGATTCCGAGGCGGTGTGCGAAGCGCCCGGCCACTACGCCATCCGCGGCGGCATCATCGACCTCTATCCCGTCACCGCGAACCAGCCCTACCGGCTCGATTTTTTCGGCGACGACATTGAGGAGATCCGCGAATTCGATCCCGTCACCCAGCGCTCCGGCGCGAGTGTCGCGAGCATCACCCTGTCCGCCTCGCCCCGGGTAAAACTCGGTTCGTCGAAAACCGGTCTCGCGGACTATCTCACCCCGAGCACGCACCTCGTGTTCATCGAACCCGCCGCGCTGGAGGAGGAGTTCAGTTCCTTCGCCCGGGAAGGCTTCGACGGACTCACGCCGCTGCTCGAAAAATGCGCCGCGGCCTTTGGCGTGAGCGATCTCGACGAGGCCAGCGCCCTCTTCGACACGGGCGCCACCGAACTCACCTGGGACACCGAGAGCCTCGCCCACCACCGCAGCTATCCCGAGGGCTCGCTCGTCGCGCAGGAACGCCTGCAGGTCGAGGAGGACGCGCGGCGCAAATTCCTCGTCCAGGTGGCGACGTGGCGCAAAGCCGGCTACGGCGTCGCCTTTGTCGTCTCGAAAGAAGGCGAGGAACAACGCACACAGGAGATCCTCGCCGGGGACCCCGGGCTGAAGCCCATCAAGCCCCGCTTCCTCCGCGGCTCGCTCAACGAGGGCTTCCGCGTGACGTTTCGCGCCGACGCCCGCCTTCGCCTCGCATGGGACAAGTCCGCCACCGCCGGCCTCGTCGTCGTCACCGAGACGGAAATCTTCGGCCGCCAGCGCCACCGCCGCCCCTCCCTCAACCCCCGCGCCGTCGCGCAACGGGCGCAGATCGACCAGCTCCTCGATTTCTCCGAATTGGTCGAGGGCGACTTCGTCGTCCACCTCCAACACGGCATCGCCCTCTTCCGCGGGCTTACCAAACTCGACACCGTCCAAGGCCTCCGCGAAGTGATTTCCCTCGAGTTCGACGACCACGTGACCCTCCACGTGCCGTTGCAGGAATCGCACCTCATCAGCCGCTACGTCGGCCTGAGCAAGGCCCGCCCGCAGCTCGGCCGCATCGGCTCCGGCCGGTGGGAAAAAGCCCGGCAGGCCGCCGAGCGCTCGACGATGGACCTCGCCGCCGAACTGCTCCGCATCCACGCCGCGCGCGAGGCCCAGCCGGGTCATGCGTTCGCCGAGGACACGACGTGGCAGAAGGAATTCGAGGCGTCGTTTCCGTTCACCGAGACGCGCGACCAGCTCAGGGCCATCACCGAGACCAAGGCGGACATGGAAAAAACGCGCCCGATGGACCGCCTCATCTGCGGCGACGTCGGCTTCGGCAAAACCGAAGTCGCCATCCGCGCCGCCTTCAAAGCCGTACAGGGCGGACGGCAGGTCGCCCTCCTCGTGCCGACCACCGTCCTCGCCCAGCAGCACCTCAACACCTTTCGCGAACGCATGGCGGGCTACCCGATCGCCGTCGAAATGGTCAGCCGGTTCCGCACCAAGGCTGAGCAGAAAAAAATCCTCGAAGCCGTGACCGCCGGCCAGGTCGACATCCTCATCGGCACGCACCGCGTGCTCCAGCAGGACGTGAAATTCCGCGAACTCGGTCTCGTCGTGATCGACGAGGAACAGCGCTTCGGCGTGAAACACAAGGAGGCCTTCAAGTCCCTGCGCGCCACCGTCGACGTGCTCTCGATGAGCGCCACGCCGATCCCGCGCACGCTCTACATGGCGCTCACCGGCGCGCGCGACCTCAGCGTGATCGAGACCGCGCCGACGAACCGCCATCCGATCCAGACCATCGTCAAGACCTACGAGGAAAAAGTCGTGGTCGACGCCGTGCACCACGAGATCCGCCGCGGCGGTCAGGTCTTTTATCTGCACAACCGCGTCCAAACCATCGAGCTCGTCGCCGCCCGCCTCCGCGAACTCCTACCCGCGGTCACCATCGGCACCGGGCACGGCCAGATGAGCGCCGACGAACTCGAGCGCGTCATGACCGACTTTGTCGCCGGCCGCTACCAATTGCTCGTGTGCACGACGATCATCGAAAGCGGGCTCGATATCCCGAACTGCAACACGATCATCATCGAGGGCGCCGACCGCTTCGGCCTCTCGCAGCTCTACCAGCTCCGGGGCCGCGTCGGCCGGTTCAAACACCAAGCCTACGCCTATCTGCTGCTCCACCGCCACACGCGCCTGCTCGAAGTCGCCCGCCAGCGCCTCACCGCGATGCGCCAGCACAACCAGCTCGGGGCCGGCTTCCGCATCGCGATGCGCGATCTCGAACTGCGCGGCGCCGGCAACCTCCTCGGCGCCGAACAAAGCGGCCACATCGTCGGCATCGGCTTCGAACTCTACTGCCAGCTCCTCCGCCAGTCCGTCGCGCGCCTCAAAGGCGAAAAAAATGCCTCCGCCATCCGCGCCAACGTCAAACTCGATTTCGTGTTCGTCGGCGAAAGCGCCGGGCGCGACCCCGCGACGGCCGACCGCGGCCGGCACACCGACAGTTACACCGCCATCCGCGATGCCGAACACGTCGCCGGCGGGGCCGTCGACGTGCCCAAAATCCAGGCCCGCCTCCCCTCCACCTACATCGCCGAAACGCGCCTGCGCATCGATTTCTACCGCAAACTGGCCCTCGCCGACGCCCTGCCCGCGCTCAAACTGATCGAGTCCGACCTCCGCGACCGTTTCGGCAAATTTGGCGACGAAGTGAAGGCCCTCCTCCTCGTGACCGAAATCCGCGTGCGCGCGGAACAAAGGGGAATTGTCTCCGTCGAAACCGAGTCGAGCCGGCTGAAATGCCTGCGAAACAGCGGCCGCCGCGACGATTGGGTGCAGGTTGGCACCCGGTTTCCAAGGTTGACCGCCCCCAAGCCCCTCCTACGTTTGCGCGAAATCATTATCTTTCTGAACAACCTGCCGACTCCATGACGCTCCGCCGCAGTCTCACCTCCGCCGTTTACGCCACCGTGGCCGCCACTGGTTTTTGCGCGCAACCCTCCGCCCCTTCCGCCGGCGACAACCTCAATCTGCGTTACGCCAACGGCATCGTCGCCGTCGCCGAAGACAAAATCATCACGGTTGCCGACGTCAGCCGCGAGATCACGCCGCTTCTCCCCGGGCTCCAGCGCGAGAACATCCGCAACGAGCAGGAATATAACGCCAAGATCGAGGCGCTGCAGGACAGCGTCATCCAAGATCTCATCGACCGCGTCCTCATCATCAAGGAATTCAAGAAGGACGAGAAAAAGCACATCCCGGAGGCCATCGTCGACGCCGAGATCGCGCGCATGCAGAGCGACCAGTTCGACAACGACCGCTCCAAGTTTCTCGCCTACCTGCGTTCCCGCGGCACCACCCTCCGCGAATTCCGCCGGGAACAGGAAGATGAAATCATCTACCGCTACATGCAGGGCCAGCAGCGCAAGTCGCAGAGCGTCGTCAGCCCCGTGAAGATCGAGCTCTTTTACAACGAAAACAAAGACCGGTTCTACCGCGAAGACGAAGTCCACCTCCGCCTCATCCAGCTCACGCGCACCGAAGGCGAGACCGACGCCCAGCTCGCGGCCATGGGCACCGACATCCTGGCCAAGCTGAAAGCCGGTACGAGTTTCGAAGACCTCGCCAAGGAATATAGCAAGGACGCCCGCAAATCCAAAGGCGGCGACTGGGGCTGGCTCAAACGGTCCGACTTCAAAAAGGAATTCAGCGACCCCGCGTTCGCCCTGAAAAAGGGCGAGGCCTCCCGCCCCGTCCTCCTGCCGGAAGGCTGCTTCCTTCTCTTCGCCGAAGACCGCAAGTTCGCCGGCATCCAGCCCATCGACGAAGTGCGCGACCAGATCGAACGCATCCTCGTGACGCAGATGTCCCGCAGCGGTCAGGAACGCTGGCTCGAGCGCCTGCGCCGCAACGGCTACGTCAAACACTACTGATCCGGCGTGGCGGGCCTTACCGCGCCCGCCGCGAATCGGTTTCATCCCGTTGGGCCCGAGTCCCAACGACCGCCCCGGGGGAGATCGGCTCCCGCCCGTGCCCGTCGACCACCCGCTCTGCGCGACGGCGGCCTAACCGTCCCGCAACGCCGGGGCAAACGCTTTGACGACCGTGCCAATATAGTTGTCGGAGCGCACCGTCGTGCGGTCCGGCGCGCGGTTGCCGACCCCCATCGTGCGCCAGCCCCGCGGCGTCTTGTCGAGAAGCGTGTGGGCGACCGGCCAGCCCGATTCGCCGACGAAAATCACCGTCATCCCCATCCGCCACTCAGCCATCGCGACCCGCTCCACCACGAGCACGGTGCGATCCCGATAGAGCGGCAGCATCGAGTCGCCACTGCCCACCAGCACTTCGCACTTGGGGTGATCCCGCGCATAGTCTTCGGCCAAGCGCCACGCCTCCCGCGGCGGGACCGACTCGGGCACCGGCGACACCGCGGTTGCCGCCGAGCACACCGCCGCAACCGACCACGACGTTTGCGTCGCACAGCCGCTCTCCATCAGGAGCACTAGGCTCGCGCCCACAAGCGCCAGCGCATTGAGGGGGCATCGCGATAATTTCGGCGCACGTTCCACGACTCACTTTAGCTTTCGCCGCGCGCGGCGGAAATAGGGTCTAGACACGGAATACTCCCGAAAGATCACCCAGCCCCCTATCCGTTCGGGCTTATTCGTTCAGGGGCGTTCTTCGCATTCGGACAAGCGTCCACCCACACACCCTGCGGACGGGCCCACTCGACCGCATTCGCAATCACGCGGCGGACGTTCGGGTCGAAATAGGTCGGATAAATTTCGTGCCCCGGCTGAAAGTAAAAGATCTTTCCGTTCCCCCGCCGCCAGCAACAGCCGCTGCGGAACACTTCACCGCCTTCAAACCACGAGATAAACACCTGCTCATCCGGCGGGGGCACGGCGAACGGTTCGCCATACATTTCCTCCCGCGCCAACTCGAAACACCGGTCGACGCCCCGCGCGATCGGATGCCCCGGGTTGCACACCCACAACCGCTGGCGTTCGCCCGCCACGCGCCACGTCAGCGAGCAGGTGGTGCCCATCAGGCGCTTGAAAATTTTCGAGTAGTGCCCCGAGTGCAGCACGATCAGCCCCATCCCCTCCCAGACCCGCCGCTGCACGCGGTCCACGACCGCGTCGCTGACCTCCGCGTGCCCCCGATGCCCCCACCACGTCAGCACGTCCGTCTCGGCCAGGCGCTCCGCCGACAGCCCGTGCTCGGGCTCCTGCAAGGTCGCCGTCGTGACGTCGGCGTCCGGCAGCCACTCCCGGATCCCGGCCGCGATCGCCCCGTGCATCCCGTCCGGGTAGATCGCCGCAACCTCCGCGTCCTGCCGTTCGTGGATATTTTCCCCCCAGACAACGACGCGAAGAGGTTTCATGCGGGACGAGGATTGGCAGCGGATCAAAAACTGTCCAAAAGAAACCCGTGCCCGACGCACCCGAATATCCCGTGCCCAATCGTCTGCGCGAGACGGCCGTCGGCGAGCGTCCGCAGGAACGTCTTGAAAAACTCGGCGCCGCGGCCCTGAGCGACACCGAACTCCTCGCCATGCTCCTGCGCAGCGGCACGCGCGGCCACGATGTGCTTACCCTGGCTTCACGCCTGATGGCCGGCGCGGGCTCACTCGCCGGCCTGATCGCCTGGCGGGAAAAAGATTTCCGCAAACTCAAAGGCATCGGCCGCGTGAAAGCGCTCCAGCTCCTCACCGTCATGGAAATCGCCCGCCGCATCCTGGACCAAAAATCCGGCGACGATCCCCCGCTCAACCGCGCCGACTTTGTGGCCGACTATCTGGCCCCCCTCGCCGTCGGCCTGGAGGTGGAAAAATTCTGGGTGCTCTGCCTCAACCGCAAGAACCGCCTGCTCCGGCGCGTCGAGATCACCTCCGGCACCGCGACCGCCGCCCTCGCCCACCCGCGCGAAGTCTTCCGCGCCGCCATTCGCGAAGCCGCGTGCGCCGTCGTCTGTGTCCACAACCACCCCAGCGGCGATCCCGCGCCGAGCGCCGCCGATGTGCAGGTCACCCGCCTGCTCCGCGAAGCCGCCAAAGCCGTGGATATCGAACTGCTCGACCATGTGATCATCGGACGCGCCGCGGCGGATCCGCTCGGCCGCGGGTTTTACAGTTTCCGCGCCGCCGGGATGGTATGAGCAACTCCCGCATTATTTGGGGCTTCACCCGCCGACGGCGACGCCGTTGACTCCGCGCGTGAGCCACATCGCCGCCGCCCTCGCCAAAAGCAAAGGCCTGAATGTGACCCCGTCCAAACCGGAGGGGCAGCATGACGCGCCCACCCTCAACGTCGGCCCGCCGCCCAACCCGTTTTTGAAGAAACCCGGTGCCGCTCCGGTCAAACCCGCCGCCGCCCAGACCGCCGCCGCCTTCGCCCCGACGGGCAAAACGGCTCCGACGGGAGCGAAGGTCGCCGCGGCCTCGGCGCCCCCGGCTCGAAAACGCGTTTGGCTCTTCACCGGCGTCGCCGTACTGCTGGTCGTTGCCGTCGCCGGAGCTTGGTTTCTCTCGCCACCGGCAACGCCCGCGCCGGGCACCCCGGCGCCGACGGCTCCCGCCACCCGACCGCCCGCAGCACCGGCGGCCGCGGCCGCGCCCGAACGCGCCGGCCCGTCCGATGTGTTGACCGACAAAATGCGGCGATTACCCATCACGGCCGCCGCCGGCGGAGGCAGCCAGCGCCTGAGCGTTGCGGGCAAAGTCTACGAACCCGGCGACGCCGTCACCGAAGGCCTCATCCTCCAGTCGATCGAAAACGAGGAGATCGTTTTCCGCGACGCGGACGGAAACCTCTACACCCGCCGGCTCTAGCCCGTTCGTCAGAACCCTGGCCAGCACGGTGGTCAGGATGTGAGGAGAGGGTTTAAAAAACCTTGGCGATCAATCTGCCGGTACCGGTCGGGGAGCGCCGGATGTGCTTTGGGGGCCAGGGAGGCTACCCCGCGGCAGTTGCGGGATTCGCCCGGGCCTGATGGAGGACCGCCCGGGCCGGCGGCACCAGACGAACGAACCTTGGCCCCGGCATCGCGACTCTGGCAGGAAAGCCCCTCGCCGGACCGGGGCTGGGGACAAACTCACGACGCTCGGGGCCGCCCGACCCGATCTGACGTTGGCGCAGATCAAGCAGCGTTCGAGTTGAGCCGCTCGGTGTCGGCGGTGCACGACGCCCTCGTCGCCCAAGGGCTGAACTAAAAACCGGACGCTCCAAGCCGCCGAACCGACCCGGGCCGCGGTCGCCGAAACGCGGCGTGCGCGCCGCGCCAGCGCCGCCGTGAACCACCTGAAGGCGCGCAAAAAAAGAATCGACCTCCGCACCGCCCACCTCGGCCGGCGCCCGGACGCGCTCCCGGCCCGCTTACCCGTCGGAGTTCAATCCCGGCGAATGGCGGTGAGGCACCGTGAAGACCCCGCGGCCCGCCGCCTGAATCCGTTCCCGCGCCCCACTCCTTGGGGCGATCACCCGGCCCTCGCCACGGTGACCGCCTAAGATCGCCAACGGGGTTGCCCCGGGTGGCCATCCCGCCCGCTCGCACTGCGCTAAAAATCCTGCAAACGCCCCTCGCCCGCGCCGCTGCCCGGTCCGATCCGCGCCATGACCTCACCCAACAAATAAATGGATCCAGTGACGACCACGACATCGTCGGCCCCGCCCGCCGTGCAGCGCCCGGCCGACGGAAACAGCCCCGCCACCGTCGCGCGCACCACCCGTCCGCCCCGCGCGCGGAAATCCGCCGGCACGAGCGCTTCCAGTTCCGCATGGCTGCACGCGCGCGCCTGGTTCGGCACGACGAAGTGGATCTCCTGCGCATGCCGGCAAATCGTCTCGATCAGCGGCTGCGCCCGCGCCACCCCGAGCACGCCCGTGATCACCACCGGCGCCCGCCCTGTCTCGGCGACCAGCTGCGTCAGGTTCGCCTCGAGCACCTGCGCCCCCTCAGGATTGTGCGACGCATCCAAAATCGTGATTCGGCCGCCGATCCGCACCCGCTGCCAGCGCCCCGGCCAGTCCACGTGCGCCAAGCCTTGGGCGATCGCCGCATCCGTGATCCGCCATTTCGCCGGCAACGCCCGCGCCACCAGCGTCGCCGTGGCCGCGTTCCACCGCTGGTAGTCGCCTTCCAGATTGGTGTGCGGATAACGCTCCAGCTCCTCGCCGAACTCCGCCGTGACCGACGTCACCCGGGCGCCGCGCTCGGCCGCGATCCCGCGGATCACCTGCTCCGCCACTGCCGGCATGCGCCCGATCACCACCGGTCGCCCAGATTTGATGATCCCCGCCTTTTCTGCCGCGATTTGTCCCAGCTCGTTGCCCAAAAACTCGCAGTGATCGAGCCCGATCGACGTGATCACGCCCACCTCCGGCGTCACGATGTTCGTCGCGTCGAGCCGGCCGCCGAGGCCGACTTCAATCACGCTCACGTCGCAGCCCTTCCGCGCAAACTGCAGCAACGCCATCGCCGTCATGAACTCGAAAAAACTCGGATGGTCGTCCGCATTCGCCCGCGCCACCCGCTCCGCCGCCGGCCGCAACTCGCGCGTGTAGGCCGTGATTTCCGCCTCCGTGAGCGCCCGCCGTTCCACTTGGACGCGCTCCCCGAGTTTCACCAAATGCGGCGACGTGTAGAGCCCCGTGCGCCAGCCCGCGGCATGCAAGATCGCGTCGAGCATCGCGGCCACCGAACCCTTGCCGTTCGTCCCCGCCACATGCACGCACGGCACCGCCCGTTCCGGATGTCCGATCTCGGCCGCGAGCAGGCGCATGCGATCGATGCCGAAGCGCACCCCGCGGGCCTTCAAGCCGAAGAGATACTCCGTCACCGCCCCGTAATCGGTCGGTTCACCGGTGGACATGGGCAGCGTCGCCGTCGTCGGCCGTGCTCAGTTTCTCGCCGCGGCCGCCGCCGTGGTTTTCTTGCCCACGTGCAGCGCCAGCAGCAGATCGCGCAACCGGTCGCGCAGCTCGAGGCGGCTCACGATCTGATCAATCAGACCGTGCTTCAGCAAAAACTCCGCCGTCTGGAAACCGGCCGGCAACGTCTGCTTCGTCGTGTCTTTGATCACCCGGGCGCCCGCAAAGCCCACGAGCGCGCCCGGCTCGGCGAGGATGATGTCGCCCAAAGTCGCGAAACTGGCCGTGACGCCGCCCATGGTCGGATGCGTGAGCACCGAAATGTAGGGGAGCTTCGCCGCGGCGAGCCGGCCGAGGGCCGCACTGGTTTTCGCCATCTGCATGAGCGAATAAATGCCCTCCTGCATGCGTGCGCCGCCCGAGGCGCTGAAGATGATGCACGGAAGCTTCTTCTTCGCGGCCGTCTCGATCGCCCGGGTGATTTTCTCGCCGGCCGCCGCGCCCATCGCACCGCCGCAAAAACGAAAATCCATCACCGCGACCGAAACCGCGATCCCGTGGATCTTGCCCGTGCCGCACACCACGGCCTCGGGCAAACCGCTGTCGCGCTCGTAGCGCTTGAGCCGCTCCGGATAGGGCTGCGAGTCGATGAATTTCAACGGATCGCTCGACTTCACCGCCGCCTCCGCCTCCACGAACGTGCCGTCGTCAAAAAGCTTCGCGATGCGCGCCCGCGCCCCGATCGGAAAATGGTGACCGCTCTTCGGCACCACCATCTGGTTGTCCTCAATTTCCTTGTTGAAGATGATCTCCCCGCTGGCGGGATCCTTCGTGTAGACGCCCTTCGGGATGTCTTTCTTGCGAGTTTTGCGGACGGTGTAGGTGGGTTTGTCGAAATGCATGACAGGGAGAATTCAGCCGTGGCCGAAGGTGACGACGTCGAGCTTCAGGCCGCCCGCGCGCCGCAGCGTCTGGGCGCAGCGGTTGAGCGTGGAGCCTGTCGTGAAAACGTCGTCGACGATGACATAATGGAACTCCGGATTAATGGCGGCGCCCCGGGCCAGCGCAAAGGCATTTTTCAGATTCGCCATTCGACTGCGTCGGTCAAATGCCGTCTGGGTCGGCGTGTCCTCCACGCGCCGCAGCACGGCCTCGACCCGCGCGGCGCCGCCCGCGACCCGCGCGAGCCGGGCCGCGAGCAGCGCCGTCTGGTTGAAACCGCGCTCGCGCTCCTTGCGCGGATGCAGCGGCACCGGCACGAGCACCGCCCCGCGCACCAGCTCGCACACGTGCGGCGCCCGCCGGAAAATCGCCTCCATGTCCTCGAGCACATGCAGCCCACGGTGATACTTGAGTTCGATCACGAGCGCCCGCGCCGGCCCTTTGAACAGCACCGCCGTGCGCCCTTCGCGAAACGCCGGCTGCAGCCCTTCGCAATGCGGACACACCCGCTCGCCCTCGACCTCGCCGAAAAACGGCGAACCACACGTCGTGCAATGCGGCGGCTGCACAAAATCGAGCTGCGCCACACACCGCGC
Organism: uncultured Opitutia bacterium; assembly: GCA_903948415.1. GTDB lineage: Bacteria > Verrucomicrobiota > Verrucomicrobiia > Opitutales > Opitutaceae > GAS368. The sequence goes on from CAJAYO010000005.1 coordinate 14,737, forward strand.
GCACAGATGCCGAAACCCGCCCTCCGTCGTTAATCCGCCCGCCGCCGCCGCGCGGGGATCGCCCTCCGCTTCGACCAACCCGCGGCAATGGACGCACGACGGCGGAAACACCGCGTCGCTCAACCCTCGGACGAGTTGGCTCAGCCGCGGCTTCATCGATAGAAAACCTTTTCCAGAAAAAGCCCCTGCGGCGGCGCCGTTTTCACGAGCGCGGTGCGCTCCCGTGACAGCAGGATTTCGCGGACCCGTTCCGGCGTGAGCCGGCCCTCGCCCACCGCGAGCAGCGCCCCGACCAGGCTCCGCACCATTTTGTAGAGAAAGCCCTCCGCCTCCGCGGTGATCCGCAGCCGTCGCCCGCGCCGCACGATCTCCAGCCGGCTCACGTTGCGCACGGCGTCTTCCCGCTCGGTGCCGTTGAGCGCCGTGAACGCCCGGAAATCGTGCCGGCCGCGCAACACCGCCGCCGCGGCCTCCATCGCCGCGAGATCAAGCGGCCGCAACACCTGCAGACAAAACGGCCGCGTGAACGGATCGGCGTCGCCCAGGTGGACGTGGTAAACATAGCGCTTCTTCGTCGCTTGGAACCGCGCGTGAAAATCCGCCGCGACCACCCGGACGCTGCGGATCTGGATCGTCTCGGGCAGTCCCGTGCGGAGCGCCCGGATCAGCCGGTCCGCGCCGTGCTCCCACTTCGCGTCAAAGTGAAAGACCTGCCCGCGCGCATGCACCCCCGAATCCGTCCGCCCGCTGCCATGGATCCGCACCGGCGCCTTGAACACGTCCTGCAGGCGCGCCTCGATCACGTCCTGCACCCCGGCGGCCCCGGCCTGGCTCTGCCAGCCGGTGAAGCCCGTGCCGTCGTAGGCGCAGACACATTTCCAGCGTCGGATTTCGGCGGATTGCTTGACGGACATCGCCGGAGGTTGCGCGCCACGCGGGTGCCTGTCCAAAGTGTTTTTCTCGCATGGCCCTCACCGCACACCGCCACCTGATCTGGGATTGGAACGGCACTCTCCTCGACGACCTCGACCTGTCCGTCGACGTCATGAACACCCTCCTCGCCCGTCGCGGCCTGCCGCGCCTCGACCGCGCGCGCTACCACGCGCTCTTCGATTTCCCCGTGCGCACCTACTACGGACGCCTCGGTTTCGATCCCGTGATCGACGGCTTTGACCGGCTCAGCGTGGAGTTTATTTCCGGTTACGACGCCCGCCGGCTCGAAAGTTCGCTCCACCGGGGCGCGGTCGGGGTGCTCACCGCCGCCGCCGGGGCCGGGCTACGCCAATCCATTCTCTCGGCGTATCGCCACGAAACCCTTCACGAAATTGTCGCGCACTTCGGCCTCACCGCGCACTTCGACCATATCGCCGGCCTCGATAACATCTCCGCCCACAGCAAAGTCGCCCTCGGCCACGCCCTCGTCCGCCGTCTCGCCGTCCCACCAGCCGAAATCCTCCTCGTGGGCGACACCCTGCACGACCTCGAGGTCGCCCATGAACTCGGCGTCGATTGCGCGCTCATCGCCAGCGGACACCATCCCGCCTCCCGCCTGCAGGCCACCGGCGCGCGCGTCTATCCGGACCTCGCCGCCTTCGCCGCCGCCCACGGACTTCAGGGCAGGTCCGACTCGGGCGGCGGAAAAATCTGATTCAGGTAGTCCTGCAAAATCAACGTCGCCGCCCGTGAATCGATGATGCCGCTCGCGCGGACCGCGCGACGCTTCGATTTCGCGATGCTCGATTCCGCCTCGTAGCTCGTGAGCCGCTCGTCCACGAGGTGCACCGGCTTGCCGAGCTCCGTGCTGAGCTGCGCGGCAAATAACTCCGCCTCCTTCGCCTTCGGCCCGACCGTGTCGTCCATGTTCAACGGATGCCCGATCACGATCTCGTCGGCGCGCCGGTCCCGGATCACCTGCAGCAACGCACTGCGCCGCTCCCCCGGATCCGCCGCCGTCAGCGCGGCCAAGGGCGTGGCGACGCCAAGTTCGTCCCCGAACGCGAGTCCGATGCGACGTGTGCCGAGGTCGATGCCGATATAGCGCATCCGCCGATTCCCGCTGCGCGCATCGCCGGGCGCAATTTCATTTGCGACCCCGCGGCTTCCCGCTCTCTTTCGCCGCCATGGCCGATCCGCTGCCCCACCTCTCGCCCGCCGAGCTTGCCCGCTACAGCCGGCATATCCTGCTCAGAGAGATCGGCGTCGACGGTCAGCGCAAACTCGCCGCCGCCCGCGTGCTCGTCGTCGGCGCCGGCGGTCTCGGCAGTCCCGCCGCGCTCTACCTCGCCGCCGCCGGCGTCGGCACCCTTGGCATCGCCGACTTCGACCGCGTCGCCGACCACAACCTGCAGCGCCAGCTCCTGCACGACACCGCCTCCGTCGGAGAACCCAAAGTCACCTCCGCCGTCCGCCGCCTCCGCACCACAAATCCCTTTGTCACCGTCGTCGCGCACCCCGAGGGCGTGACCGCCGAAAACGCCCTCGCCCTTTTCGCCGGCTACGACGTCGTCGTCGACGGCACGGACAATTTCACGTCGCGCTATCTCAACAACGACGCCGCGTTCTTCACCCGCAAGCCGCTCGTCTACGGCAGCGTCTTCACGTTCGAAGGCCAGGTCGCCGTGTTCGATTCCGCCCGCGGCGGCCCCTGCTATCGCTGCCTTTTTCCCACACCTCCCGAGGCGGGCAGCGTGCCCGGCTGCGGCGAGGCCGGCGTGCTCGGGGCGCTCTGCGGCGTGATCGGCAGCCTCCAGGCTTTGGAGGCCATCAAACTCATCACCGGCATCGGCCGCTCCCTCGTCGGCCGGCTGCTGACCTACAATGCCCTCACCCAAGATTTCCAGACGCTCACCTTGCCTCGCGACCCGGCGTGCCCGCTCTGCGGCACCACCCCGCGCATCACCCGCCTCGTTGCCCCGTCCCATTCTGCCAGCTGCCCCCCCCTGCCCCCCCCTATGCCTGCCGAAGACTATCCGCTCGAAATCTCCGTGACCGAAGCCAAACGCCTCCTCGACGAATCGCCGGGCGGCGTCCTCCTCGTGGACGTGCGCGAGCCCTACGAAGTCGCCATCGCGGGCATCCGCGGCGCGAAACTGATCCCGATGGGACAAATTCCCGCCCATGTGCACGCGCTCCCCCGCGACGAACATCTGCTCATCATGTGCCACCACGGCGGTCGGAGTCTGCGCGTGACCCAGTTTTTGCGTGCCCAGGGTTACACCGCCGTCAGCAACATCGCCGGCGGCATCAACGCGTGGGCCGAACAGATCGAACCCGCGCTCGCCCGCTATTGACCTGATGCTGACGCGACCGCGTCAGACCCGCCACGCCGCGTGATCGGTCGCATATCTCCGCGCGTAGTCGGCAAACGCCGCCTTCAACCGGGCCGTCACCGTGCTCTCTCCGACCGCGAATGGGGTCCCGTCGATCGCCGCCACCGGTCCGACATCCTTGGTCGTCGAGAGCAGAAAACACTCCTGCATCCCCGCAAAGTCCGCCGGCCGCACCGCTTCTTCCCGGGCGACCACGCCGGCCGCCGGCGCGATCGTATGCACCACCAATGCCCGCGTGATTCCGCCCAAGATCCCCGCGGCCAGCGGCGGCGTGATCACGACGCCGTCACGCACAAAGGCGATATTCGAAACCGCGGCCTCGGTGACCTCGCCGCGTTGATTGAGGATGACGACTTCGTCGGCCCCGCGGGCCCGCGCCTCCCGCAGACAGAGAATGTTGTTGAGATAGTTGCCCGTCTTCCAGGCCGGACTGAGCGCGTCCACCGGATTGCGCCGCAACGCGGTGGCCAGCGAAAGCCGCAACCCGTCCCGGAGCTTTTCCGCCGCCACCGTTGGGCAAGGCTGCACCAACAGCACGAAGTCCGGGCGGTCCGCCAGTGCCGTATCCAGACCGATCGGACCGCCACCGCGGGTCACTTGCAGCCGGATATACAATTCACCGGCATACGCGGTATGGGCGCGATACGCCGCCGCGGTCCGCCGGATTTCCGCCAACATCTGCCCGGCCGGGAGCGGAAGCTCAAGATACAGCGCCCGCGCCGAGCGCTCCAGCCGGGCCCAGTGCTCCTCCCAGGTGAAGATCACTCCCGCCTGCGTCCGCCACACTTCATAGATGGCGTCACCATACAGGAAACCGCGGTTCAGCGGCGCGATCGACGGCTCGTCGGCGGCATGCAGGCGTCCGTTGGTATTGGCTTGGATGTAGGGAAGAGACATGGAGGCGGAGCGGACCGCGAGCCTCGCGCTTCGAGTGCGACGCGCCAAACAAAAAGCCCCCGCGGGTCGGCGGAGGCTCGATCTAACCACGCACCGCGACTTGCGGCGCAGGGCGGCGGTCTTACTTCTTGCGCGGTTTGACGAGACCGAGCGCCTTCTTGATGTTCTGCACGCTGGGCAGCGAAATCTTGAGGGCCTTGGCGATCGCGCCACCGGACTTGCCGGCTTCCACCAGTTTCTTCACATCGGCCCGCGTGGCGTCGGTGATCACGGCTCGCGTGCGACGTTTCTTGGCGCCGGCCTCAGCCGGTTTCGCCGCCGCGCGACCTTTGCCCGCACGGCCCACCGCAGCGGTCACCGCCTTGGCGAACGCGTTGACGCTGGCAAAACCATATTTACCGGGAAGCGCGGCGAGTTCCTTGTTCATGGCAGCCTCCACTGATTTCTCCAGTGCGGCGATTTTAGCCCGGGCAGCCTCGATTTCTTTGATTTGGTTAGCGATCATGGGACCCATAGGTAAGACTGCCTATTCCACTGTGGCAAGCATCTTGGCGGCATTTTACCGCTATAAATCGGGTCATATCGTCATGGCGTGATAGCCGCCGTCCACGACGATTTCCGCGCCCGTCAGAAAACCGCCCGCGTTATCGCTGGCCATCAGCAACGTCGCGCCGACCAGCTCGCGCGCCTCCCCAA
>CAJAYO010000006.1 GCA_903948415.1 uncultured Opitutia bacterium
GCGGCCGACGCCACAAACTCAAAAAACCGTGAGAAACGACGGGGCGGCCGGCGAAAAGTTCCTGATTATACTGTTCGACGGCTCGGCCGCATTGTTTCTCGCCAGCGCCACCGCCGCCCGCCTCACTTTCGTGTAACCGTTGCGCCCCGGCGCCGCGCCGTCTCCGCCGATGAAACCCACCCAACTCCCCTCCCCTTCCCCCGTCGCCTTGGTCACCGGTGCCGGCAGCGGCGTCGGTCGCGCCGTCGCCCTGCGCTTCGCCGCCGAAGGCTGGCGCGTCGCGCTGGTCGGCCGCCGGGCCGACGCCCTCGCGGCCACGGTCGCACTCGCGCCCGCCGCCGGCCGCCGCCGCCTCGCCGCCTTCGCGTGCGACATCGGCGACCACGCCGCCGTGCAAAAAATGACCGCCGCCGTCCTCGCGCGCTTCGGCCGCGTCGATGCGTTCGTCAACGCCGCCGGCACCAACACGCCGCGCCGCAGCTGGTCCGAGCTTCCGCTCGCGGCCTACCACGAACTCATGGGCGCAAACCTCCACGGTCCGTTCCATTGCGTCCAAGCGCTGCTCCCCGCGATGCGCGCCCGCGGCACCGGCACCTTCGTCTTCATCAACTCCGAGGCCGGCCTCAAGGCCAGCCCCAAGGCCGGCGTCGCCTACGTCGCCTCGAAATTCGGCCTCACCGGCCTCGCCCAGTCGCTCAACGCCGAGGAACGCCCCCACGGCCTCCGCGCGTGCTCGATCTTTCCCGGCGACATCGACACCGATCTGCTCAACAAACGCCCCACCCCGCCGCCGCCCGAGGCCCGCGCCAAGATGATGCGCCCCGAAGACGTCGCCGCCTGCGTGTGGCTCGCCGTTTCGCTCCCGCAACGCGCCGTCATCGAGGAATTGCTCGTGCGTCCCCTCTAAACGAGTCCTCCGCGCCGGTTTCATTCCCCCTCCACGACACTTCCCCCGCCCAAACCCGCCACCCGTTCGCCGTCCTTTGCTTCCTTCTCCTCCGCTTCTTCCCATGCTTCGCCTCTACTCCACGCCGACCGGTCTCGTCGTCGAACGCGCCGGCGCCTGCTTTGCCGTCCCGCCCGCCCTCACCCTCGACGCCCTGTTCGCCGCGGCCGATCCCCAGGCCTTGCTCCAGGCCTCGCTCCTCGACGCCCGCCCCACCGCCGCCCCCACCGCATTGCTCGCGCCGCTGCAGTCGCAGGAGGTCTGGGCCGCCGGCGTCACCTACTTCCGCAGCCGCACCGCCCGCATGGCCGAGTCCAAGGATGCCGGCGGCGGCACGTTCTACGACAAAGTCTACGAGGCCGACCGCCCCGAGATTTTCTTCAAAGCCACCCCGCACCGCGTCGCCGCCCCCGGCACCGGCGTGCGCATCCGCGCCGACTCGCAGTGGAACGTCCCCGAGCCCGAGCTCACCCTCGCCCTCAACTCCGCCGGCCAGATTTTCGGCTACACCCTCGGCAACGACATGAGCTCGCGCGACATCGAGGGCGAAAACCCCCTCTATCTCCCGCAGGCCAAAGTCTACGACCGCAGCGCCGCCCTCGGCCCCTGCCTCGTCGTCACCGCCGTCCTCCCGGCCGCCGATGCTGTCATTGCCATTGAGATACACCGCGCCGGGGCCGTCGTCTTCGCCGGCGAAACCACCGTCGGCCAGATCAAACGCCCGCTCCCCTCCCTCGCCGACTGGCTGTATCGGGAAAACAGTTTCCCCCATGGCGCGTATCTCATGACCGGCACCGGCGTCGTCCCGCCCGACTCGTTCACCCTCCGGCGCGACGACGAAATCCGCATCACCCTCGCCCCCGTCGGCACGCTCGTGAACCACGTGCTCTGACAACGCTCCCCGGCCGGCGCGACCCCGCCGGCCGCGCTTCTCTCGTCCCTGACACCTTCTTTCCGGCTCTCCCTCTCCCTTTCTTCCGCACCATGATTCTCCACGGACTCAGCCTCATCGCCGGCCACCCCGGTCAAACCGGCGGCAAAACGTTTCACGCCGCCAATCCCTCGACCAGCGCGCAGATGGAGCCGGTGTTTCACGAAGCGTCCGCCGCCGAGGCCGCCGCCGCGCTCGAGGCTTCCGCCGCCGCGTTTGCCGACTACCGCGCGCGCAGCGGCGCCGAACGCGCGAAATTTCTCGAAGCCATCGCCGCCGAAATCGAAGCCCTCGGCGACACCCTCATCCATCGCGCGCACGCCGAGACCGGCCTGCCGCTCGCCCGCCTCCTCGGCGAGCGCGGCCGCACCTGCGGGCAACTCCGCCTCTTCGCGCACGTCGCCCGCGAGGGCTCCTGGGTCGACGCCCGCATCGACCCCGCCCTGCCCCAGCGCCAACCGCTCCCGCGCGCCGACCTCCGCCGTATGCTCGTCGCCCTCGGCCCCGTCGTCGTCTTCGGCTCGTCCAACTTCCCCCTCGCCTTCTCCGTCGCCGGCGGCGACACCGCCTCGGCCTTCGCCGCCGGCTGCACCGTCGTCGTGAAAGCCCACCGCGCGCACCCCGGCACTTCGGAACTCGTCGCCGGCGCCATCGGCCGCGCGCTCGTCACCTGCGGTCTCCCGGCCGGCGTCTTCTCCCTCATCCACGGCGGCGGCGCGACCATCGGCATCGCCCTGGTCAAGCACCCCGCGACGGCCGCCGTCGCGTTCACCGGATCGCACGCCGCCGGCCGCGCCCTCTTCGACGCCGCCGCGGCCCGCCCCCATCCGATTCCCGTCTTCGCCGAGATGAGCAGCCTCAACCCGCTCTTCGTCCTGTCCGGCGCCCAGGAAGAGCACGGCCCCGCCATCGCCCAAGGCCTCGTCGCCTCGGTCACGCTCGGCGTCGGCCAGTTCTGCACCAAACCCGGCCTCGTCTTCCTCACGCGCGGCCCCGCCACCTTCGGTTTCCTCCAACACCTGTCCGACGCCGTCCGCCTCGCACCCTGCGGCACCATGCTCACCGCCGGCATCCGCGACGCCTTCGTGGAAAACCGCGAGAACATCACCCGCGTCGCCGGCGTCCAACTCCTCGCCTCGGGCGCCGCCGCCGCCAACGACACCCGCACGGAATCGCGGCCGAGCGTGGCCACGACGACCGCGAAAAACTTCCTCGCGCACCCCGC
>CAJAYO010000007.1 GCA_903948415.1 uncultured Opitutia bacterium
CCGACAGCCAAACCAGCGCGTTGAGGTCAACGCGCTCCACCTCGCAGAAAATCTATGGGGTAACCGCATCGGAAATCGTCAGCGTGTTGAAATCGAGCACGCGCTTCAAGCGCCCGTGCGTCAGCGTGAGTTTGCGCCCGCCGACCTCCGCATTGAGATACGGCCCCGCAAACAGCGTCCATTCCTTCGCGTAGTCCACCGTCCGTCCGTCCACCTTCGGCGCCGCCCCGTAAGCGACCTCGATTTTTTTCCCCCGCAGGCTCGTGTAGTTCACGCGCAGCGTCGGCTCCAGGGCCACCTCCAGCGGCAACGCCCGGATCGCCGCCTTGAACGCCGCCCAACTCTTGAACTCACCCGCCGCCGCCGCCTGCAGCAGCGTCCCGTTCTTCGCGTGCGGCGAGTAGAGGCGTTTGCCGCCTTGCTCCAGCGGGCGCCATTCGTAGCCCGCCAGCGGCCGGTAGGCGATATACGTCCTCCCGCCCTGCGCAAAGATCCACCCGGACTTGTCCTCCTCAATCACCGCGAGGTCCTTCGAGAAAAAGCCGTTCACCTGTTTCCACGGCGCATTTGCGGGAATATCGCTCAACGAAATCAACGCATCATCCTGCTGAAAAATCTGCTCGTACGGCGAACCCCCGAGCAGCTTGCTTTCCGCGATATAGGTCGGCTTCCCCTGAAACGTCACCGCCCCCGGCATGTAGTCCGGCATCTCCGTAAAATACATCATCAGCTCCTCCGCCCCGAAGAACGGCTGCACCGAGAAGATCGTGTTGTGCACCCCGCGCGGATCGGGCACCGCCCACGTGAGGTCCCAGGAGTGCTGTTGGATCGGCTGCAGCAAACCGCCCTGATCGGAGCCGAGCGCGTAGTCCTTCGTGATGTAGCTCGTTTTATAAACCGGCGCATTCCTCACGTCGCTGTTGCGCCAGCGATGCCGCGTGCGCTTGCGCTCAAGATGCGTGTAGGCGCCGCTGCGGTCCGTGCCGATCCGGTAAATCACCTCCGGCAGCTCGTAGTGGTCGGCCACGGTGGCGAAATAAATCCCCCAGCCGCCGTAGCTCGCCGGCGCCGGGCAATTCCCGAGCATCTGCCACGCAAAATAGGACGACAGCGCGTTCCACTTCTCCAACACCGTCGTGTCATCCGTGCGCGCGTGCGACCCGATGTAGGTGCCGTTCAGCGTCTCGACGGCAAAATCCGCCATGACCCAATCGAGCATCATCTTGCCGCGCTGCCGCATCTCCGGATCCTTCGCCCACGTCGCCAAAAATAACATCGGGATCGCATACTCGCCGAGGTAGTGCGTGCAGTCGTATTCCCCCTGCCCGATCGTCGTCGCCAGCTCCATCCAGTGCAGCAACCACGCCCGCGACTCCGCCGAAATTTCCGCGGAGGTCTTCCCGTTGAACCAGCGGTCCTCACCCTCGCCCGGCCACAGCTGGGCCATCAGGTGCAACGTCGAGTAATACATCACCCAGTGGTTCTCCGTGTCGCCCCGCAGCGGATAATACGTGCGCCACGCCTCGCGGATCGCCGCCTTGGCCTCAGCCGTCAGTTGGTCGCGGCCGAGATACGAAATACACGTCACCGGAAACATCCAAAACATGTCCGCCGACGGTTTCTTCATCAGTTCGATGAGCCGCTCTGAGCACGCCGCCGCATCTTCGCGCAGCGCCAGCTTGGCCGCGATCTCCGCGAGCCCAAGCTTGGTGGGATCACCCGGCGTCGCCATGTCCGCCCGCCACCGCAACGCCTCCCTCCGCCGCGCCAGATACTCGTCGCGCCGCAACGCCGGATCCTCCACCGGCACCGTCGACGGCGGCGGAGCCGTAAAGGACGGTTGCGCGTGCAGTCCGACCACGGCCGTCGCGAACACGATGATCGCCGAAAAAGCAGGATAAATTTTCATGGTTATTTCCGCGGCACAAACACGAGGTCGAAGACCGTCGCTTTCTCCCACAGCAGTTTCCGCCACGTGCGGCCAAAATCGTCCGACACGAACAAGGGCTCCAGATACGGCGCCGCGTAAAGGCGCTCGGGCAGATCCGGGTCGATCGCCACTTTCCACACTTCGCGCTTCGGCAGACCCGCCGTCCGGTCAACCCACGTCCTGCCGCCGTCCTCCGACACCTGCACCCCGGCACCCCAGCCGCAATAAACCAACCGGCGGGCATCCCGCGGATCAAACTCCCCGTTGTGCAGCGTGCGGTCGCTCGGCACGCCCGCAACCCGCGTCCACGTGACGCCCCGGTCCGTCGACCACAACGCCCCGTCGCTCGACGTGACGGCGAAGAAGACCTTCGGATCGTGCGGCGACTGCCGCAGGCTGTAGGTGACTTTTTCGGTCGCCTGCACGAGCCGCCACGTGCGCGCACCGTCCTCCGTGAGGTAAATACCTTTCTCGGTGCCCGCGAGCACGCGGCCGGCGGCGGTCCGATCGACCAGAATCGATTCCGTGTAGGCCCGCCGGATCCCTTCGTTCATTCGCGTCCACGTCTGCCCGCGATCCCGGGAAACGGCGATGCCGTCCGGAATCCCCGCGTAAACGTCCTCCGGCCGGTGCCGGTCCACGGAGATGGATTTCGCCTCCGTCATATCCCAGCCCGTCACGATCCGAAACGTCTTCCCGCGGTCCGCCGTGCGCAGCACCCCCTCGAGCAACGCGATGTAGAGCCGCGCGGGATCGCTCGGATCGTGCGTCACCGAAAACGTGCGGATGTGGTGCGGCCCCAGATGCTCAAAGTTCTCGCGGTCCGCCGAACGGTAAAGCCCGCTCAACCGCGGCCCGCTCCGCCCCATCACACTTCCCTGCCCGCTCACATTCGCGCACACATACAGATCATGCGCCAGCTCCGCCCCGCCCGCACTGGCGGCCAAAAACAGCCCCGCTGCAAAATAGAGTCGTCCTGCGATGATCATAAATTCAACGTGCGACCACCATGCGTCGTTTCCTCTTCCCCGCCCTGTTCGTCGCCCTCGTCTCGTCCGCGTCGCTCCGCGCCGCCGAAACCCCCGCCACCCCCGAGGCGAAACTCGCCGCCCTCGGTCTCGCGCTGCCCGTGACCAACCCGCCCATCGCCAACTACGTGTCCGCCGTCCGCACCGGCAATCTGGTCTTCCTGTCCGGCCATCTCCCCTACGACGCCGAGGGCAAAGTCATCGTCGGCAAAGTCGGCAAGGACACCGACGAAAAGACCGCCAACGCCGCCGCCCGCACCACCGCCCTCGCGCTCCTGGCCTCCCTCAAAAAGGAGATCGGCGACCTCTCCAAAGTGAAACGCATCGTGAAGGTCAGCGGCTTCGTCAACGGCACCGACGCCTTCACCGCGCAGCCCGCCGTCATCAACGGCTGCTCCGATCTGCTCGTCGCCGTCTTCGGCGACCGCGGCAAACACGCCCGCGCCGCCCTCGGCATGGCCTCGCTCCCCCGCGGCGCCGTCGTCGAGATCGAGATGATCGTGGAAGTCCAGTAACGCGCGCATCACGTTTTCTTCAGGATCGCCGTCATGGCCGCCACGAGGCGGTCGCACTCGTCCAACCCGTTGCACAGGTGCGTCGAGACCCGCACCGCATCCAGCTTCTGCTCCGACACCGGCCGGCAACGCAGCTGATGCTCGTTTAACAACCGCCCGAACAGCTTGTCGTAGGCGAGCCGCGGCGTGCGAAACGCCAGGATCGACGCGTTGAGCTCCGGATTGGCCGGCGTCAGAATTTCGAGATCCGGCAGCGCCGCGAATCCCGTCCGCACCCGCGCCACCATCGCCCGACCGCGCGCCGCAATGCGCTCGCGCCCGATGCGCTCCTGCGTCTCCGCCGCCGCCGCCAACGCCACCACCGCCGCCGCATTGCGCGTGCCGTACTCGTGCCGGTGCGTCCCGGCCACGTAGGGCAACGCCATCCCGAGATCCGCCTGGTCGCTCGAATAGGCCCCCACCATCGTCGGCACGACCTCCTCCAGTTTCTCCCGCCGGATGAACAGCACCCCCGTCTCATGCGGCCCGCCGATCCACTTGTGCCCGCTCGTGGCAAACGAATCGCAGCCGATCGCGTGCAACGAAAACGGAAACATCCCCGCCGACTGCGCCCCGTCGATGTGAAACCAGATCCCGCGCTCGCGGCACAGCGCCGCGATCGCCGCGACCGGCAGCACGATGCCCGTCGGCGCCGTCACGTGCGACACCTGCACGACCCGCGTGCGCGGCGTGATCAACGCCGCGATCCGCGCCACATTGCCCGCCGCATCGGCCACATCGGGCTCAAACGTCCGCACGACCACCCCGCGCAGCTTGTGCTGGTTGATCCACGGAAACGCCCCGCCCGGATGCGCATGATCGTCGAAAATCACCTCGTCGCCCGCCTTCAGCGCGAGCCCGGCCGCGATGATCCCGTTGCCCTCCGTCGCATTGCGCACAAACGAAATCTCCGTCGTCGCCGCCCCGAGAAACCGCGCCAGCACCTTCCTGGCCTCCGCAAACAGCCCGTGGCCCGTCTCGGATTTTTCCTGCAGCCGGCGCGCCGTCTTTTCGTAAACCTCGAGCACCGGACCCGCCGCCGGTCCGAGCCCGCCCGTGTTTAGATAGGCAAACCCCGGCTTCAGCAAATACTGGCCGCGGATCGCCGCCCAAAACGGTTCGGGATCGCGTTCGGCAAACACCGGCCACGCGGCCGCCGCGCGCGCCTCGCCCGTCGCAGCCGTCCCTGCCGCCAGGCCCACCGCGCCCATCCCCAGGCGGCGCAGAAACGTTTTTCGGTCGAGGTTCATAGGGTGGTGAAAGTCAGCCGGTGATCGAGCCGCAGCGTCGCCCCGGCCGGCAGCACGCGCGTGCCGCGGTGAAACGAAAATGCGGCCACCGGATTTTTTGCGCGCACAAACCAGGGGATCGCCCCCGTGAGATTCTCCAACCGGATGCGCGTCCGCCGCAGCGTCCCGTCGTGCTGGCAGTGCCACTCCACCGCCTCCGCCTCGGCCCCGTGCACCGCCGCCTCCCCCGCGCGCCCGCCGTCTCCCGTGATCCCGATGCGCCCGTCGCCGTGCTCGTCGAGCAGGTCCCGCGCTCCGCGAAACTGCAGCCCCGTATAGTGCGAGCCCGCCAGGCCCCCGAGCGATTCGTAGTGGTCGAGCGCCTGATCATGCCCGGAAGCGTTGAACAGTTCGCTCGTCCAACGCAACGCCCACTCCGCCTCGCCCGCCGTCGTCACCAGCGTACGGCGCTCGTGCAACAGCTCGCGCCCCGTCCGCGGCTCGCACCAGTCCACCGCCTCCTCCAAACGCTCCGCCGTGCACCCGTGCCACGCCCGGTGAATCTGCACCCCGTGGTCGTCTCGCCATTGATAGCCGTCCGCCGCGCGATACGAGGGACCGCCCCAAAAATTCGTCTCCCCCACCCGCGTCAGCGTCAGGCTCAGCCCATGATGCCACGGGTGGTCGTTCGGCCGAAAATTCGTCAGCACCTCCCCCGCCGGCGAGCATACCGGATGGGCATAGGGCCGCGGCGATTCGTTCGCGGGCGTGCCGGGCGCAAAAACATACCGCCACAACAGCCCGCCGTCCGCCCGCTGCACGCGCAGCGCTCCCGCGCCGTCGGGTTCAAGTCGGAGCGCCGCGCTCATGGGAGCGTCACACTTTCCGTCCAGCGCCCGCCGCCGAATTCCCGGGTCGTGCCGTCGGGCAGCGTCACGCGCACCGGCGTGTCCCGCGGCGCCTCAATCTCGAGGAAAAACTGTCCGCCTTCGCGCCGCCATGCCACCGTGACCGGCCCGCGCGGCGTGCAGACTTTCCCGCTCGCGCGCGTCAGGCCGCACAGCCGCGGCTCGACCGCGATCGCCCCAAACCCCGGCGCCGTCGGCGTCACCCCGAGCACCCGCGTCAAAAACTCGATCGCCGGATGTGCGCTCCACGCATGGCACAGCGACCGCCAGTAGCTGTTTTCTTCGACAAACGTATCGAGCCCCGCCTCGACCGATTCGTGCCAGGGCCCGAGAAACTCCGGCATCCGCTCGTAGCCGCCGCAATCCGCCAGCGCGCGGAACCCCGTGTGCCACCAGAAAAAAGATCCCGGCGCCAATTTTTCGTCGTGCGGAAAACGCTTCAGCAGGATCGCCCGCTCCCGTGCGCCCGCCGCCCCGCACACCACCGCCCACGCGTTCCCGTATTGGCTGACCTCCGGCCCGCCCGGCCGGTCGAAATACAGGCCTTCCGCCTCCGACCAGAAGCGCGCGTGCAAACTCACCCGCAACGCGTCCGCCTCCGCCGCCAACTCCGCCGCTTCCCGTTCCCGTCCGATCAGCCGGCACAGCCCCGCCGTCTCGTCCAAGGCCACGATGTACTGCGCCGCGATGATGCACGTCGGCCCGGTGGCCGAACCCGGCACCACCCCGCGCGGCCACCACGGACACCAGTCGGTAATATTCCAATACGGCAGCTTCGCCGGCAGTCCGTCCGCCTCGCCGTGCCGCCGAAACCAATCCAGCACCGCCCGAAATCCCGGCAGCAGGTCCCGCAGCACCGCGACATCCCCCGAACACGCCACGTAGTCGCGCGCGCACGTGATCCAGTGCAGCGACCACGAGGGAATGATCTGCACCAGCCGCGACGGAAACCGGCTCTGCGTCAGCCCGTCCGACAAACGCGACCAATCAAAATGATACAGCGCCTGCTTCGTCAGCCGGCAGTCCCCCGTCGTCAGCATCGCGAGCTTCGACGTGATCATCGTGTCGCCCGCATACTGCATCTGCTCATAGTAGGGACAGTCCTCAAACGTTTCGTGCGAACACAACCGCATCGTCCGCAACGCCGCCCGCCAGATCCGCTCCAGCCGCACGTCCGAGCACGCGAACTCCGCCGCCACGTGATACGGATACGCCGTGAACCGATACCCCAGGGCCCGGATCTCCAACGGCGCATCCCCCGTCGTCACCGCAATCCCGATATAGCGAAACGCCCGCCAGTGGAGCGGCTCGAAGATTTCTCCCGTCCCTGCCGGCGTCGCCCCCGCGTTCCCCGCCGGCTCCCACCGGTCGCGCCAACCGGAAATTTTCCCGCGGCGGTCAAACGTCCACCCCGTGCTCTCGTCCGCAAAATGCGACGCCAAGTTCGCCAGCGGTTGCTGCCGCCCGAGGAGCTTCGCCCCCGGCGTGCCCCACGGCAGCCGCAGCGCCTCGGCATAGGTGAGCAACACCGTGCTCCCGGCCCCGCCCGTCGTGGCGACCTGCGGAAAGCCCGTCGTCAATTCGCCGACATCGACCATCACCTCCACCGTCGTGTGCGGCGGCACGGTCAGGGCGGTCCCGCCCTCCACCAACTTTGACCAATCCGCCGGCGCGTCTCGGCCCCCCGGCAAAAACACTGCCTTGAAGGGCGCGCCCAGCGCACGCTCTTCCAGCGCCGGAATCATCCGCGGCACCAGCCCATACGGACTCGTCGGATCGCGCCGATTCACGAGCAACTCCGCCTTGTAGAGCACCGTCGCCGCCGGCCACCTGGCATCGTCGAACTCCACCGCCGTCCACCCGGACGGGATCAATCGCGACACGCGGTGCTCAAAATACCCCTGATACCCCTCGAACGTCGTGGCCTCGTTCTGAAACCGATGCGCCGTGTCCACGGCCACTTTCCAGCTCGCGTCGGTCGACACGTCCTCGGCCGCCGCGCCCGCCCCAGCCTCCCCGGCGCCCCCCACCACCCCATCGAGCACAAAGCCTCCCGCATACGTCATCACCGAGCACGGCGCCCCGAGCTGCGTCGGCCGGTGCGCGACCCGCGACATGTCCAGCACCAGCGCCGCGAGCACATTCCGCCCCGGCCGCAGCCGCGACGTGAGATCGAGGCTCTCGTAAAAATGATGGTTCACATCGCCCTTCGCCGGACCGCGCCCGACCAACTCCCCGTTGCAAAAAAACAAATACCGGCTGTCCCCCGACACGTGCACCTCCAGTCGCGCCGTCTTCGCGTCCGCGACCTCAAACGTCCGCCGAAACAGCCGCACTTGGTAATGCGAGGGCGTGGCCGCATCCGGGGCCGGCGCGGCGTGGGTCGCCTCGGCGGACCAAATCCACGAGGCGCGTTGGGTGAAGGGGGTTTCGGACATACTCCGGGTCGCGCCCCGCCGGCACCACTGCCGAACGACGCACGCTCGGGAATAAGCTGGCGCTGTCATGAAATTCAATAACCGTTTTCATGTTTTTTCATTTCATCCATGAAAGCCAAATCCCCGCCCCCCCAGCTCGTCATGTGTGCGACCACCTGGTCGATGATCGGCTGGCCCACCCCACGCCGTGAGTGGTCCGCCGCCCAAAAGCTCCGTGCCATCCGCGCCGCCGGCTTCGACGGCGTCTGCGCCTTCATCACCCCCGAGCTGAAGGCCCTCGCCGACGGCCTCGGCTTGCGCCTCATGAGCGGCTTCGACGCCAAGAGCGTCGCCGACGCCCTCCCCCGCCTCCGCGCCCAGCGCGACCTCGGCGTCCGTTTCATCAACATCCAGCTGCTCAACCACGACACGCCGCCCGCCACCGCCGCCCGCGTCGCCGTCCAGCTCATCCGCGCATCCCGCGCCCTCGGCGTCTCCGTGCACCTTGAGACCCACCGCGACACCGCGACCGAGACCCCCGAGAAATTCGCCGAGATCGCCCGCCTCTATCGCCGCGCCACCGGTGAGCTGCTCCCCGTCACGTGGGACCACTCCCACTTCGCCGTCTCCAAACACATGCTGCCGGCCGACTACTCCGCCCGCCTCCTCGTTTGGCCCAAACTCATCCAGCACTCGCAGATGTTTCACCTGCGCCCCTTCAACAGCCAGCACTGCCAGGTCCCCGTCACCAACGGCCGCGGCAGCCTCACCCCCGAGTTCCGCGACTACCTCGCCTTCGCCGAGGATCTCTTCGCCTGCTGGCTCGCCGGTCCCCGCCCCGGTAACGAGCTCTGGGTCTGCCCCGAACTCGGCATGAGCCACGGCTACCACGTCAGCACCGATCCGCACGCCTGGCCCGACGCCGTTCGCGCCCGCACCGAACTCCTCGGCGCCTGGCGCCGCGCCCTCCGCCGCTAGTCCGAACGGAGCGGCGGTTTCCCCACCGCCGTCAGCGGCCCGGGCCACGTCCCGCCCCACCCCCGTCCACCCCTCCCGCCCCTCCTTCCCCACGGGGCGGAATTTCTCCGGCCACCCTTCAAAACGCTTGACGCCTTTCAGCCCTTTTCATCCCTCAACCTGAAAGTTTCATCCGCCTGTCCTGCCCCACCCCATGTTGATTGCTGAGATCGCCAGAAAAGCGAAGGTCTCCCCGGCCACGGTTTCCCGTGCCATCAACCAGCCGGCCATCGTCGCCCCGGAGAGTCTGGCGCGGATCCAGGCCGTGATGCGGCTGCACAACTACCACCCCGCCCCCCTCGAGCGCCGCCGCGGCCCCAAGGCCCGCAAACCCGACCTGCGCAAAATCGGCGTCTGGTTCGTCGGCGCCAAGTCCAACAACCCCGGCCTGAACTGGTTTCAAGACCAACTCCTCCAGATCCAGTCCGGCAACCCCCGCTACCGCTTCGACCTCAGCGTCCTCTTTTCGAATACCCCCGACGAACTCCCCGGCCGCCTCGCCGAGGCCAAACTCGACGGCATCATTATTCAGGGCATGGAGCCCTCCGCCGCCTGTCTCGCCCGCCTCGGCCACCTCCCCCATGTCTGGTTCATGACCCGCCGCTCGACCACCTTCCCCGGCGACTTCGTCGAGCCCAACAACGAGGAAAACGGCCAGATCGCCGCCGACTACCTCAAGCGCCGCGGCCACAAATCCGTCGCCGTCATCTCGACCGATCCCGACTACAGCGCCATCGCCCGCCGCGTCCGCGCCTTCGTCCAACACGCCGGCGAAATCGGCCTCCACGTCCACACCATCTTGGGCCAGTCCAACCCCGGCGTGAGCTACCTCGACCAGACCAACGCCAACGCCGAGAGCGACACCCTCGTCCGCCGCTTCCTCGCCGCCAAACCGCGCCCGAGCGGCCTCTACATTCCCGTCGATCATTTTTGCGGCTCGTTCTTCCGCGCCCTGCGCGAAGCCGGCCAGCAGGCCGGCCGCGACTTCGACGCCGTCCTCGGCAATTTCAATCCCGTCATCTACCACAACCTCGACCACCTCCCCGCCGCAGTCGACGTCAACCTGCCCACGCTCGTGCGCAAAGTCGTCGACCACCTCATGTGGCGCATCGAAAACCCCGGCGCCACCGGCCGCGTCGGTATCACCGTTTCCCCCACGCTCATCGGAGCCACCCCCGCCCACGCCGCCTAGACCGCGTCCCGCCCCCCTCTTTTCTCCCGAATTTTTGGTCAACCCTCGCGGGCCATCGCCCGCGGGAATCCGAAATCCCCAACCACACAACCATGACAACACCAAACCCGTCGAGCTCACTCGACCGTGCCAAAAAACTCGTGAGTCTGTGCTTGGCGACCTCCGTCGCCGCCAGCACGGTCTTCGCTCAAGCCCCCGCCGGCGACGCCCTGCGTCGCTTGCAGGATGAAAACGCCGCGCTCCGCAAACGCCTGGCCGAAATCGAGGGCAAAGCCGCCCCCGCCGCGCCCAAAGCCCCGGCCCCCGCCGCTGCGCCCACGGCCGCCAAGGCCCCTGCGGCCAAGGCCCCCGCGACGCTGAAAACCGACGAAGGCGTGCAAGCGCTCACACCGTTCGAAGTTCGCTCCGACAAGGACTACGGCTACCTGAAAACGAACTCCGCCACCGCCACCCGCATCGGCATGGAGATCCAGAAGATCCCCTTGAATGTGCAGGTGATTTCGCGTGAGTTCCTCGACGACACCAATAGCCAGTCCCTCACGGACCTGTTCCGTTATTCGGCCGCCGCCTCGGGCGACACCCGGTTTGCCATGCGCGTGCCCGCCAATTCCGCGACCCCGCAAGGCACTTTCACGATGCGCGGATTCGTCGTGAATAGCCTGATGCGTAACGGCATTTTCCGTTACACGTCCTACAACCTCGAAAACATCGAGCGCGTGGAAGTCGTTAAAGGTCCGGCCGCCGTCTTCTTCGGCCAAGGCTACCCCGGTGGCGTCATCAACTACATCAGCAAGCTGCCCGACTTCAGCAAGAACGCGACTTCGGTCAGCCACCAGATCAACGACAACTCGGGCGAGAAGGTGAATCTCGACCACAACGCCATCCTCTCGGACAAAGCGGCCCTCCGCATTGTTGCCAACTGGGAAGACACCCAGGGCGAACGCCGCTTCGAATTCCGTCGTTCGAACAGCGTCAACCCCTCGCTCGCGTTCGTTCCGTTCGCTTCCGGCAAGGTCAAGATCACGGCCGAAGCGGAATTCATCCGCGAGAAGTTCAGCTGGAACGATTTCGACTGGATCTTCAGCGATTTCGCCGGCTGGAAAAATGCCGCCGCGACCGGTCAATTCGGCTCGTCGACAGCGACGCTCGCCAACACCATCGTGGCCAATACCGGCAACGGCCTCACGGCCAATGTCATCCAAGGCACCTCGACCCCGACCCTCGCCTACGGCACTTACATCAACAACAAGCGCATCGCCACGGGGAACTTCAGTCTCCCCGCCTACACCAGCGTAGAGCGTGGTGCTTATGTCACCAATGCCGCCGGGCAGTTCGTGCGCGATGAAGCGTTCAACTACACCAGCCGCGGCGCGAACTTCCAAAACACGATCGACAACCTCTCGCTCACCGCCGACATCAGCCCGTTCAGCTGGCTCGACGTCCGCTACAATTACTTCAACGAGAAGTCTGAGAACTATTCGACCGGCCAGGGCGGTGCCATCCTCCAACCTTACGCGAACGGCGTGAACTGGAACATGGGCACCGGCAATCTTTCCGGTTACTACCGCTACGCCCAAACGCACAACGTCGATGCCGTGCTCAAGTTCGAGAAATTCGGCGTGAAGAGCAAACTTCTCACCGGCTTCCAGCGCATCACCCCCTACCAGCAGTTTCTCGGCGGTCAGCTCGTTACGGATTCCCAATGGGCCTTCTTGCCCGGCGCCCGCAACACCACCTCAAACCCCGATTACCGCGGCACCAACGTCGGCATCTACAACCACGGTAATGTGCCCTTCAATCAGGTCATCAAAGACCGCGCCGGCAACATCAAGCCCGTCCGCCAGATCTTCTCCAACTTTGATCCGGGTGCGGAAATCTATCCCGACATCAGTGTCTACCATCAGTCGGATCGCAACGCTCTCGACGGCTACAAGGACAAACAGCACTCGGCCTACCTGAACTATCAGGCCTCGATGCTCGATGATCGCCTGACCCTGCTCGCCGGTTACCGTCGCGAAAAACGCTGGGCCCGCGGTCAGTATCAGCCCAACAATTATCCGTGGTTCATCTACTTCCCGGACATGCACCTCAATCCGGCCGCGTTCCCTGAGGACGTCTGGGGTCACTCAATCAACTATCAACGCGGCCTCTCCACCGACCAAAAGGGTGATTCATGGATGGGTGGCCTCTCCTTCGCCCTCACCAAGGAAATCAGCCTCTACGCCTCCAACTCGAAGACCTTCAAATTCAACAGCGGTCGCGTCGGCGGCCTGTTCGTGGGTGACGAAACCATGTGGTATGACGCTGCACGTGCCTTCGGCTTTGGCGGCACCGCGGGCCAGTCCTTCCGCTACCTCGGCCAGACCATCACCTCCTTGCAGCAGTTTCAGACGCTACTCGGCAGCCGCGGCGTGTATGACGTGATCAAGAACGAAGAGGGCATGAATTGGGAAGTGGGCGCCAAGATGTCGAAGCTCGACGGCAAGATCGTCGGCACGCTCTCGATCTTCCGGGGCGAACGCGAAAACCAAATGCTCGATGACGGCGCCAAGCAGTCCAACCTCGAGGAGCCGCTGAATTTCAGCACCGAGCTCTTCCCGGTGGGCTCGCCGTTCCGCAATACCCGCCTCCTCCGCTGGCGCACGACCGACCTCAAGAACCGCATCGAAGGCACTGAGGCCGAGGTCATCTGGACTCCACGCCGCAACTTCCAAGCCGTCGTCAACGGTTCCTGGCTCTACACCGCCAAGACCGTTTACGACAAGACCCGCGCCGCTCCCGGCACGACCGCCTACAACGCGCTCGCTCCTGCCGGCAAGGTCGCGTCGGACATCTACTACAAGGCCCGCATCGAAAACGTCCCCGAATTCCGCTTTAACTTCTTCGGAAAATACACGTTCACCGATGGCGTCTTCGGCGGTCAGGGCCGCGGTGCCACCGTGGGTCTCGGCGCCCGCTATTCCTCCGAGACGGTCGTGTCCCGTGCGGTCGATTGGAACCCCCTCGCGGGCGGCTATCAAGCCGGCGACTACCTCGTGTTCGATCTCACGGCCAGCTATCCGTGGGAAATCCTCGGCTACCGGATTCACTCGAACTTCGGTCTCTATAACGTGACCGATAAGAGCTACTCCGAGGGCTCTTTCGTGCAGTCCCCTGCCCGCAATTGGATCCTCAGGAACACGCTCAAATTCTGATCTCGGCCTGACTGCAGCCCGAATCCCCCAAAGGCGGAGGCCCAGCGCCTCCGCCTTTTTTGCGCCCCTGCTCCGACTGTTTGCTCCCGCTTCGGCCGCCCTGACTACGTTCCCGCGCCCGTCGCCCATCCCGCTTGGCTTCCGCCTTCTCCCCGGCGAAATCCCCCGCCCTCGTCCTCACCCTGCGCCTCGCGCTTCCTTCGGGCGCACTCGCCCGCGCCGCCGCTTCCGTCACCTCCGCCCTCGTGGGCCCGTCGCGCATCGATCGCACCATCGCCCCCCGGCGATAGCGTGCCACTCGCCCCTTTTCGCTTGCGGCAGCCGCCACGACCCCGACCGGCGCGGCGTCGCCCCCACGAAACCCGCGACCACTGCCCCCGCCGACGGGTGGGCCGACCACCGCCACCCCGGCACCTGCCTCGCCAGCGACCCCCCCCGCCCCATGATCAGCTGCGACGACGCCCGCGACGGCGCCCGCCCCACCGCGGCGCCGC
>CAJAYO010000008.1 GCA_903948415.1 uncultured Opitutia bacterium
CCGGTTTTCACCGGCGGGCCGGGCCGTGGCGGCGGGGCAGGCCGCGCGGGGCGATCATGTGATCGCGCCCTGGCGCGACCAAATCTGCCCGATCGAACAGGTCCCCCCGGTCGACTGCCGTGCACGGGATCAGCTGTGGATCGGGCTCCGGCGGGCGGGTTCAAACGGGAGCGGGTCGGGATCGGGAAGCGCCGGGAAATCGGGCGCGGCGCACGCCGCTCACCGACCAGATCCTGGCGGGCGAGCGTGGGCAGCAGAAAAAGCCGGCCGAGGGCCTGCCCCGGTTCCGGCGTGTGCGGTCGGTGGCGATTGCGGTCCGGCGGCCGATTGGCCTTGGGCTGAGCTGCGTCGGTTTCCCGCGCGTGAAAAAAGGAAACGCGGTTTCTCGCGCGCGCCGCTTCGGGCGCCGGTGTAACGACACCGAAGAAACGAAGTAGGCCGGGCCAAGGAGCGGCGAGGGCCAGCACGCCGAGTCGCGCGGCGGCTGGCTGGCGCTCGCCGCTACCGCGTCACGAATCGTCCGTGTCGCGGTACGAGCGGGCGGTTTTTCCCGGGTCCGCGACGGCGTGGGCGATGCACGAGGAGCACTGGCCGGGGGAGGGAGACGGGGATTGCCGCGGGGCGGACTTGCCGCACCATGACGGCCCTATGCTCGCGACCCTCGTTATGACCGTCATCGGTGCCGACCGGCCCGGACTCGTGCAACTCGTCGCCGCCCGCGTGGCGGACCATGGCGGCAACTGGCTGGAGAGCCGGATGTGTCACCTCGGCGGACAGTTCGCGGGACTCCTGCGGGTCGAGGTGGCGGCGGAACGCGTCGACGAACTGGTGGGCGCCCTCCACCGCTTGGAGCGAGAGGGGCTGCGCGTGCTCGTGCATGCGGACGGCGGGGGCGCGGGGGGCCCGACGGCGGGAGCGGTCGCGGTATTGGAATTGGTCGGACAGGACCGGCCGGGCATTTTGCGCAGCGTGTCGGGCGTGTTGGCGCTGCACGGCGTCAACGTCGAGGAGTTGTCGTCGGAGCGGCTGAGTGCGCCGATGGGCGGGGGGACGCTGTTCCAGATGAGGGCGACGGTGCTCGTGCCGGCGGCGGAGAGCCTGGCGGCCGTGCGGGCCGACCTGGAGAAGATTGCGGCGGATCTGATGGTGGACCTCACGCTCGCACCGGCGAAGGACTGAGTGCCGGTCAGGCGGCGGGAGGCGGGGCGCCGAATTTCTGGCGCACGATGAGGAAGAGCACGGCGCTGGCGATGAGATCGGTCAGGCCCACGGTCAGGCGCAGCGGGAGCGGGATGCGGTTGAGGAACGCGAGCACCGCGATCCCGCCGACGCCGAGCACGGTGGCAAGGAGGAGCATTTTTCTTCTCAGCCGGAGGCGGGCGGCCGGAGCAAGGACGGGGGATGCGGGGGACATGAGCGAAATGGGGGGCGGCTATTTCGCGCACGGGAGCGTGAGGCGCATCGTCGTGCCGGCGGGACTGGTGGAGAGCAGCGTGATGTCGCCGTGATGGGAGAGCAGAATGCGCTTGGCGATGGCAAGGCCGAGTCCGGTGCCGTCGGGCCGGCCGGAAAGGAAGGAGTCGAAGACGCGGTCGCGGATGCTTTCGGGTATGCCCGTGCCGGTGTCGGCGATGTCGACGAGGGCCAGGTGCGCGCCGGCGCGGTCGACGGCCGTGGTGGTCAGGGTGATCGTGCCGCCCTCGGGCATGGCCTGCGTGGCGTTCAGCAGGAGGTTGAGGAGCACCTGCTGGATCTGGCCTTTGTGCGCGTCGACGTAGAGCGAAGCCGCGGGCGGGTCGAAGTGAAGCGAGACCTTGCTTTGCGCGAGCTTGAGCCGCACGAGCACGAGGGTGTCCTCGACGATGTCGGTGAGCGACCAGCGCGAATGGAGGCTCGACGGGGCCTTCGCGAAACCGAGGACGCGGGTGACGATGGACTCGAGTTGGTCGAGTTTTTCGCTGATGACGCGCATGTCGGTGCGGCGCGGATCGCCCTCGGCGAAATCGACGTCGAGGCCGCCGTGGAGGAGTTTGAGGACGGTGAGGGGATTGCGGATCTCGTGGGCGATTTCGGCGGCGAGGAGGCCGAGGGTGGTGAGGCGTTCGTTCTTGCGCAGCACGTCTTCGCTTTTGAACACGCGGGCGTAGAGGCGGGCGTTTTGCAGGGCGACGGCGCCGAGGCCGGCGAGTGCGGCGCAGAGGCGTTTCTCGTCGTTGTCGAAGCGGTGCGGCCGGTCGGTGAAGACGGCGAGCACGGCGAGGACTTCGCCTTCGAACAGCAGCGGACTGACGAGGACGGAGCGCAGGCCCGGCTCGCGGGGCACGTCGACCAGGTCGAAGAATTCCGGCGACTGGACGTCGAGGAAGGAGACCTGCCGGCGGGTGTGGATGGCCGCGCCGGCGAGGCACGCATCGAGGGGCAGGTCGCCGGCCGGCAACGGGGTGACGACGGTGCCGGTGAGGGACGCACAGTGGATGGTGCCGGTCGTGGCGTCGTGGAAATACAGCGCGGCGGCGCGGGCCTGCATCATGTGGCGGGCCTCCTGCGTGAGGGCGTCGATCAGTTCCTGCTGCTCAAATTTCGTGACGAGCGATTGGCCGGCGGTGATGAGGGACTCCAGCTGGCGGGCTTTGCCGTGGAGGTGCCGCACGGTCCAGAGGCGCTGCATCACGCGGGCGGCCTCGGCGGCGAGCATCTCAAGTTGCGCGAGATCGGCCGTGGTGAAACCGGACAGACTGTCGCTCTCCAAGTCGATGACGCCGATGACTTGGTCGCCGTCCATCATGGGGGCGGCCATCTCGCAGCGGCAGGTGGGCCGGACGGAGATGTAGCGCGGTTCGTGGGAGACGTCGGGGGCGAGGAGCGAGCGGTGGTTCAGCACGCACCAGCCGGTGATGCCGTGGCCGAGCTTGATGGCGGAGTAACCGACGCCGGCGGGCAGGCCGGTTTGAACTTCCGTTTCCAACCGGCTGGTGTCGGGGCTGAGGAGCGCGATGGATCCGGCGTCGGCGCGAAACGTGGCGACCAGGACGTCGAGCATTTCGCGGAGTGCGGCCTGCGGGTCGTCGACGCGCGACGCGAGGGTCGCGAGGCGGTAGAGCGCCGGGAGAATGCGGGCGTCGGGGGTCGCGTCCATGCGGCGGGTGGGCGGAGCGCACCGGCGGCGCGCCCGCCAAAGTTCGGGTCGCGGCGGGCGCGGGGTTTATTTCCCGGTCGGCGCGGCGGCGGAGGCCGGGGCGACGGGCGTGGGGGAGATCACTTCGTTCATCGCATCGCGCAGGGCGACGAGGCGCTCGGGGCTGTCCACGGGCTCGTGGTTGGCGCTCTCGATGTAGAAGGTGTCGATCGCGACGCCGCGCTCGGTGCCGATGCGGGCGAAGGTGATGTCGAAGGCGTGGTCGGAGATGATTTTCGCCAGCCGGTAGAGGAGGCCGATCTGGTCGCGCGCCTGGATCTCGACGATCGTGCGCTGCATCGAGAGTTCGTGATAGACCTCGACGGTGGGAGGAAACGAGCTGTGGAGCATTTCGCCGCTCGACGATGCGAGGTAGCGGGTGGAGGCGATCTTCTTGGCCTGGGTGACGATGTCGGGGAGCAGGTCGCGGTTGGCGACGAGGGCTTCCTCGATGGTGCGGGCGAATTTTTCCTGGGCGGCCGCGCTCTGGACGACGCCGCGGCCGGGTTCGACGACGTAAAAGGTGTCGATGGCGATGTGGTCGGTGCGGGAGATCACCTTCGAGCCGAGGATGCTTAGGCCGGCCACGCTGAAGGCGCCGGCGAGTTTGTAGAAGAGGCCGGCGCGGTCCCAGGTGACGACGTTGACGACGGTGAGGGAGCGGTTGAGGTCGTCCTTCCATTCGATCACGGGTTTGAGCGAGCCGACGGAGTCGGCGGCGGTGATCGATTTGAAGAGGCGGTTCACCATCTGGATGTGCAGGGCGATCTCCGCGGAGTCCGTGTGGACGAAGTAACGGTCGGGGAGCAGACCGAAGTGCGCATTGATCTCGTCGGCACTGATGCCGGGGATGGTTTTCGCGATGAGTTCCTGTTGGGTCATTTTTTTCTTTTCCTGATGGCTGGCGTCGAGCGCCGAGCCAAGTTTAAGCCGCTCAAGGGTGGAGCGGTAAAGGGTCGTGTGCAACGTGTCCTTGTAACTATTCCAGAGGTCGGCGGCGGTGCCGCGGGCGTCGCAAAAGGTGTGGACGTAGAGGTGTCGCAGGCGCTCGGTGTCGCCCACGAGTTCGGCGAAGGCAGCAGAGGTCTGGGGGTCATCTACATCCCGCTTCTGCCAGAAGCGTGCCATCGCCAGATGATTCTTGATGGTGAACGACACGAGTTCCTGGCCCTCGGGGGAGACGCCGAAGCGCTGGAGGAGCGGTCCGGCGAGCCGCACGCCGCTCTCGGAGTGGCCCTGGATGGCCTCGGCCTTGCCGATGTCGTGGAGCAGGAGGGTGAGGTAGAGGAGGGCCGGGTCGGTGCACTCGTGCAGGGCGGCGCGATATTTGAGGGTGATGGGCTCGGCCTCGGTGAAGATGCGGTCGAGCTCGCGGATGGCGTTCAGGGTGTGAACGTCGGCGGTGTAGCGGTGGTAATATTCGTGCTGCACCAGGCAGGTGAGGCCGTCGAATTCGGGGATGTAGCGGCCGAGCACGCCGAGTTCGTGCATCTGGGCGAGGGCGGGGTGAACGGCGCCGACTTCGGAGAGGATGGCGCGGAAGCAGACGCTGGCGTCGGTCGAGCGCGCGACCTCGGCGGTCAGGCGCGGGAGGGAGGCGCGGATGAGCTGCGCGAGGTGGAAATCCAGCGTGGCATCGAGTTGTTGGCAGTGGCGGAACACCCGCAGGAGGCGCACCGGGTCGTCGATGAAGGCGTCGGGGGATTCGGCGGCGAGTTCGCGGCCGCGGAGGACGAAGCCGTCGAGGCGCTTGGCGCGGGTGAAGCGCGTGGCGCGCAGGCGTTCGCGGAAGGAATTGCCGCCCTCGCTGTTGGGGCCGCCGCGGCCGATGCTGAGGGCGAGGCGGTCCTCGACGAGTTTCGAGACACGGAAAACGGTCTGCGCGGCGCGGTAGTAGTCCTGCATGAAATGCTCCACCCGGGGGAGCATTTCGACTTCGGTGTAGCCGAGGTTTTGTGCGATGCGGGGCTGCAGATCCAGGCTCATGACATCCGTGGCGCGGGTGCTCATGAAGTGGAGGTCGTTGCGCACGCGCAGGAGAAAGTCGTAGCCGCGGCGGAAGGCCGCGAGGTCGTCGGCGCGCAGGTAGTTCTGCACGGCGAGTTCGTCGATGCTGGTGATGCCGAGCTTCACCCGGGCCATCCAGACGGCGTTCTGGTAGTCGCGCAGGCCGCCGACGCCGTTCTTGATGTCGGGCTCCTGGTTGAAAACGGTGTTGGCGTATTTCGCGCGGCGGCTCGCCTGGTCGTCGAGGCGCACGGCGATGTAGCCCTTCGGGTCCTCGCTCACGTAGTAGCTGCGGTAAGCCTGGGAAAACGTGTCGTAGAGCTTGGGCGAGCCGGCGATGAGCCGCGCCTCGAGCAGGGCGGTCTTGGACTGGATCTCGCGCCGCGCCTCGTCGAACGCCTCGTCGATGGTGCGGGTGGAGTGGCCGACTTTCAGGCCGCAGTCCCAGAGAATGTAGAGGATTTCGTTGGTGAGGTGTTCCTGCAGGGGCTTCGCGGCGGCGGGCTTCGTCTTGGTGGGGAAGAGAAACATCACATCGATGTCGCTCAAGGGGCTGAGTTCGCCGCGACCGTAGCCGCCGAGGGCGACGAGGGCGACGGGGGCGGGCAGGGGGCCGACAAGGCGGGTGTAGGACTCGCAGGCGTAGTCGAACAGCCGGACGAGCACGGCATCGATGAGGGCCGCGCGGTCGTGGGCGGTGGCGAGCCCGGAGGCGCCCTGCTCGTGCCGCAGGCGGAGCGCGGCCGTTTCGGTCTTGAGGAACTCCTTGCAGGCGGCCAACCGCTCGGGAACGGACACGTCGCCGGGGAAGCGGAGCCGGTCGGTGGCGGTGGGCGGGAGGACGGTGGGCATCGGGAAAGCGCGCAATAAGCAGGAACCGGCAACCAATAGGCAATCTCCCAATCGCAGGCACGAACGCGGTGCTTGCATCGCCACGCGGGGCTCGGTTTTCTCAACGATTCCGAACCTCACCCGAACCGCACCTGACCCATGGCCGAGATCACCAAGAGCTACGAATCCCGCGACGTTGAGAAAAAATGGTATGCCGCCTGGCAGGCCGCCCACGCGTTCGCCGGGAAAGTTACCCCGGGCAAGGAGCCCTACTCGATCGTCATCCCGCCGCCGAACGTGACCGGCGTGCTCACGATGGGGCACGTGCTCAACAACACGATCCAGGACATTTTGATCCGCCGCGCCCGCCTCGAGGGCCTCAGCGCCCTCTGGATTCCCGGCACCGACCACGCCGGCATCGCCACGCAGAACGTGGTCGAGCGGCAGCTGCGGCAGACCGAAAAGAAAACCCGCCGCGACCTCGGCCGCGAAAAATTTCTGGAAAAAGTCTGGGAGTGGCGCGACGAGAAGGGCGGCAAGATTCTCGAACAGCTCCGCCGCCTCGGCACCTCGTGCGACTGGGACCGGACGCAGTTCACGATGGACCCGCACTACTCGAAGGCCGTGCTCACGGCCTTCGTCGATCTGTTTGCCAAGGGCAATATTTACCGCGGCAAGCGCATGGTGAACTGGTGCCCCGTGTCGCAGACCGCGCTCTCCGACGAGGAAGTGAACATGAAGCCGGTCAACGGCTCCATCTACCGCGTGCGCTACGAGCGCACGGACGCGCCGGGCGTGTTCGTCGAGGTGAAGACCACGCGCCCCGAGACGATTCCGGGCGACGTCGCCATTGCGGTGCATCCGGACGACCCGCGTTACGCGGGATGGATCGGGAAATTTGTCCGCCGCGCCCTCGGGCCGGCCGCGGAAATCCCGATTATCGCCGACGCGGCGGTGGACAAGGAGTTCGGCACCGGAGCGCTGAAAATCACGCCCGCGCACGACAAGACGGACTTCGAGATCGGCCAGCGCCACAAGCTTCCGATCATCGACGTGCTTGAAGCGGACGGGAAACTCAATGCGTTCGCGGGCCCGGAGCTCGCGGGCCTCGACCGGTTCGCCGGGCGCAAGAAAGCCGTCGAGTTGCTCGCCGCCAGCGGCGCCCTCGTCGCCGAAGAGCCCTACGCGAACAACGTCGGCTACTCCGAGCGCGCCGACGTGCCGATCGAGCCGCGCCTGACGTGGCAGTGGTGGCTGCGTTACCCGCGGGTGGAAGAGGCGAAGGCGGCCGTGCGCGACGGCCACATCCAGTTTCACCCGGAGCGGTGGAGCAAAGTTTACCTCCACTGGCTCGAAAACATCCAGGACTGGTGCATCAGCCGCCAGCTCTGGTGGGGCCACCGCATCCCGGTTTGGTATCGGAAAGGCCTCGACAAGGAAAAACTCACCGAGGCGGATTTGGGGGACGCGACCAAAGTCCACGTCTCGCTGAACGGTCCCGCCGACCCGGAGAACTGGGAGCAGGAGATCGACGTGCTCGACACGTGGGCGTCGTCGTGGCTCTGGCCCTTCGCGACGATGGGCTGGCCCGACGGGGAAAAAATGAAGGCGCAGGGCCTCGACCATTTCTATCCGACCACGACGCTCGTCACGGGCCCGGACATCATTTTCTTCTGGGTGGCGCGCATGATCATGGCCGGCCTGGAATTCATGCGGCCCGGCGAGCCGATCGAGCGGCGGATTCCGTTCAAACACGTTTACTTCACCGGCATCATCCGCGACCAGCAGGGCCGGAAGATGTCGAAGTCCCTCGGCAATTCGCCCGACCCGCTCGACCTGATCGACACGTACGGAGCGGACGGCCTGCGGTTCGGCATCGTGTCGATCGCGCCGCAGGGTCAGGACCTCCGCTTTCAGGAGGACCGGATCGAGAGCGGGAAAAATTTCTGCAACAAGCTGTGGAACGCGTGCCGGTTCCGGCAGATGAGCGGCGAGGCCGGCGACAACTCCTCGCTCGCCACGATTCTCGCCCGCCTTTCGCCCGGCCAATTCGACGCCGACGACCATGCGATTCTCCAGCGGCTGCTCTCCACGACGCGGGAGGTCGACCGTTGCTTTACCGAGTTCGAATTCAGCGCGGCGGTGCAGGCGCTCTACGGTTTTTTCTGGAACGATTTTTGCGACTGGTATGTGGAAGTGTCGAAATCGAAACTCCAGGATGCGGCCACCAAGCCGACGTGTCTGGCGATCCAGGATCTGGTGTTGCGGCAGACCCTGCTGCTGCTGCATCCGTTCATCCCCTTCATCACCGAGGAGCTCTGGCATCAGCTCGGTTTCAGCCCCGACGGCCGGTTCATCGAGGACGCGCACCTCGCCAACGCCTCGAAGGTGGCCAACGCCGCGGTGCTCCACGGCGTCCTGCTGGACTCGGCCGCCGCCGCCACCATCGAGACCCTCAAAGAGTTGGTTTCGAAAGCGCGCGCGCTGAAGGCCGACCACAATCTCGCGAGCCGGCGCGACGTGAAATTTTTCCTCACGACGACGGACCGCGAGTGGCAGACCGTGGCGGAGAACCTGGGCAAGCTTACGCGCATGTGCGGGGCTGCGAGCCTCGAGCGCCGGGAGAAAGTCGACGGCGCACCCGCGGCGGTGACGGCGCTTGGCACGCTCTATCTTGATCTCGCGAGCACGGTCGACGCGGGAGCCGAGAAAGTGCGCCTCACCAAGGAACTGGACCAGCTGGCGAAACACATCGCGGGCACGGAGGCGCGCCTGTCGAACGAAGCGTTCGTGAGCAAGGCGCCGCCGGCTGTGCTCGCCGGTGCGCGCAAGCAGCTTGCCGACCAGCGGGCGAAACGCGCGGAACTGGAGCGGTTGCTGAAGTCGCTGGGTTGACCGCGCAGCGCGGCGGCCGAGCGGTGCGGTCGGGATGCGTGGA
>CAJAYO010000009.1 GCA_903948415.1 uncultured Opitutia bacterium
CCTAAAATCGCGTTTCAACTGCGGATTTTAGGATCATTACGATGATCGCAATGGTTACCAATGAGACCGGACCGACGACTTGAGCTGGCCGAAACCTTCGGGGACGGTTCAGGGACGGTTCGGGGACGATTCGAGGAAGGTTCGGGGACGGTTCGAGGAGGGGGCGAGAGCGGCGGGGCGGCGGAAGTGCCGTCAGACCATGCCGGCGGTCCCGGCGATGGCGCGGAGCCTTGCTCGGGTGAGCGCTGGCCGGTGGGGCCGTTGGCCGGATCCTTTCGGGACGCCGGCCGGATCCTTCGGGGGACCGTGTCCGGAAGGTTCAGTAAAGAAACAGCGTGCGTGGTTTGGTGCTGAAGCCAAAAACCAATAACAAAAGAAAACCTCGCCCGGCCGTCGCTCACTTCCGGTGGTGGAGGGTGCGCCCCCGATACCTGCGCGAGTCCTCTGACTCCTGCTCCATCCACCCATCCCAGGAACCCATCAACCAAGCCACCGTCCGCTCGGGGCTTTTGACGACACCAAGGACACCCCCGGAAAAATCAGGCCTCGGCAGCCTCCCTTTTGCGGTTCCCGCAGAGCAAATGCGCGCGATCGATTCGCGTATGAGATAATCGCGCGACGACTGAGCCTAGTTCTCCAAACCGACCGTGTTGCCCGCCGCAGCGGGGGCGCGACGAAAATTCACGGCCGCGACGGCACACCCGCGACGGGTTTTCCCGGTGCACACGGCGACGGTCCGACCAAGTTGCGGCGGGCGCGACACTTGGCGCGAATCGGCCCGCCGGCACCGCGCATGCACAGGGGCGGTTCGCAGTTCAAAACCACTCAACCCATCCAAATCACCTCCCTCCGGAGAACACTACCATGAGACTCGTTCGTTACAGCTATCCTTCCTATCGCAGCCTGGCCCCCGTGTCGGGCCGCTTTTCGCCTTCGCCGTGGTCCGGTCTTGAGACCGAGATCGACCGTCTCTTCAGCTCAACACTCGGCGAGCTCGCCAACGCTCCGGTGACCGGTTCGCGCTTCCCGGTCGATCTCTACGAGGACAAGGGCCACACCTACGTCCGCGCCGAGCTGCCCGGGGTCAGCCGCGAGGACATCAACATCGAGGTGGTGAACGGCTACCTGACCATTGCCGCGGTGCGCAAGACGCCCGCGCCCGAGGGCCAGCCCGAGCAGTCCTTCGCGCTCAACCGCTCGCTGCGGCTCAACGAGGAAGTGCAGGCCGACAAGATCGCGGCCGTCTACGAAAACGGCGTCCTGACCGTCACGCTCCCGAAGCGCGAGGAAGCCGCGCCGAAGAAGATCACCGTCGCGGTGAAATAACGGCCGCACGACCAACGCCCAGAATTCCCAACGCCAGAGATCCAAAAAAGGAAACCTTCCCATGTCCCTCATTCAAAATCTGATTCCCGCGTTCGCCCGCCCGCCGGCGCAGACCGACGCCACCGCCGCCTCCGATCTAGGTCCGACCGTGAAGCCCACCTATGCAATCAAAGAGACGGCCGACGCGTATGCCGTCACCGTGCTTGTCCCGGGCGTCACCAAGGACGCCCTCGAGATCACCGCGGACGACAGCGAGGTCCGCATCGTCGGCCGGCGCGGCTGGCAGCGGCCCGAGGCGTGGACGGCACTGTATCGTGAAAGTGCCGACGCGGCCTACGAGCTGGTGCTGTCGCACGACAACGCGATCGACGCCGACAAAGTGGCCGCGGAGCTACGCGACGGCGTGTTGAGCGTCACGCTGCCGAAGCACGAAGCGATCAAGCCGCGCAAGATCGCGGTGAGCTGAGCGAAAGAATGGCCTGCGAGCAGGCACCGACCGACGGCGGAGACCGTCGTCGCACCGCCGGGTGCCGCGTGGGCGGCCCCGGCGTTTTTTTACGTCGGCGGATCAGAGATCGGTCGAGACGGTCAGGCGGAACGAGCGGGGATCGCCCCACGAGGCGGAGCCGATGGCGGCGGACCGATAGTAGTCCTTGTCGAGGAGGTTATCGACGTTGAGCTGGAAGGTCGTGTTGCGGTGGAGGACCTTCCGGTTGTAGCTGAAGAACGCGTTGTAGAGCGTGTAGGCCGGTGAGTAGAGATTGGTCGAGGCCGCGCCGGCGGCACCGGTGAGATTGACCGCGCCGCGGTAGGTGCGCAGGCGCCAGTTGGCGCCGCCACCGATCGCGAACCCCTTGAGCGGGCCCTGGGAGAAGGCGTAGCGGCTGACGAGGTTGCCGCGCGCTTTGGTGAAACCGCCGTTGGGCACGCCTTCGGGGACGGTGGAGATGAGGTCGTTGAGGAGGGGCGTGGGTTTGCCGAGGGCTTTGGCTTCGGCCTGAAACTCTCTGAGGATCGGCACGCGGTCGACGTTGCTGACGTTGTTGTCGGAGTAGGAAGCGCTCAGGCGCCAGTGGCGGGAGAGGTTGGCGATGACCGCGACTTCGTTGCCCTTGGTGCGCGTGGTCTGGTAGTCGCCAGTGGCGGTGACGTCGAAGCCGCTGCCGAAGTTGGCGGTCATCTCGTCGCGGAAGGCGGCGGTCACGCCGGGGACGGCGAAACGGGCGTTGGGCGTGAAATTGTTATAGTTAACGTAGTTCAGCTCGAGCTTGCCTTGCAGGAGGGTGAGGCGGGCGGAGAGGTCGCGGCCCTCGCCGACCGGGATGCTCGACAATTCGCCGGCGTTGAAGGTCGCGTTGCCTTGGCCGACGGAGATGCGGAAGGACTGGGCGTAGTTGTAGCCGATGGCGAACATGTCGTTGAAGCGGAGCACGCCGCCGTAGTTCGCGCCGTCGACTTTGTAGCGGACGAATTGCTGGGCAGGGGTGTTGAAGGCGTCGAGGTAGTCGACTTCCCACTCTTTTTGCGCGCGCACCATGCCGCGGGTGGTCTTCATGTTAAACTTGTCCTGCCGGTAGCCAATCATCGTGAAAAGGTGTTCCTTGAAATAGGAGCCGGAGGCTCCGACGCCCCAGGAAGGTGTGTAGAAACGGCGGTCGATGAACTGGCCGGTGGCGGCGATGGCGTTGGACAAATCGGGATAGTAGGCGGAAACGCCGGGGACGGGGCCGAGGTCGGCGGTGCGGGAGGAATCGAGGCCGTCGCGCAGATAGTAGCGGCGGGTGAAGCGATTGTTGGTGAAGACGGTGCGGTTGGCGACAAAGGCGGCTTGGGTGATCGCGGGATTGATCGTGCCGACCCAGTTGGGGTTGGTGGGGTCGAGATACTCGGCGTATTTGGCTTTTTTCTGGCCGGGGGTGTCCTGATGCTGCTGCACGTTGGCGATGAGCTGTTGCTTCATCCACTTGAAGTTCAGGTCGTAGACGGCGGAGAGGCGGATATCGCGGACGGTGTTGCCGTTGAAGGCGTGGGTGCGAAAATACTCGGTGTAGAGCTCGTTGAAATACGGATTCGGCAGGCCGTTGGCGAGGAGCGGGCTGCGGTCGCGCGTGATGGTGCGGGCGCTGGCCCCCCAGCTTTCGAGGTTTTGCTGGTAGAAGTTGCCGCTGAGCTGGAGGTGGAGGTTCTTGCCGATGTCGTGGTTGACCTCGAGGGTGACGGACGTCGTGGCGTTGTTGTAGGTGGCGTTGGGGCCGTTGGTCTGGGTGCGCTTGGGAATCAGGTCGGGATCTACGACAACGACGCCGGGGCCGGTGCTGATCACGCGGCCTTGGGCGCGGTAGCCGGTGCCGAGAGCGGTGTTGTAGAGGTAACCGATGGCGCCGAGCGTGGCGGTGGCGGTGCGGGAGTAGGCATCGATCATCATGCCCTGCGAGAGCACGGCGGCGGTGCGGTCGTGTTCGGCCATCACGGTGACCAGCGTTTGCTGCGTCGGGCGGTAAGTAATGGCGCTGTAGATTCCGCGGAAATCGCGGCGCACATTGTCCATCCAGGAATCGTTGTGGCTGTTGACCGCGGAGAGGCGGACCGCGAGTTTGTTGGGGATCAGGCGGCGGTTGAGGTCGAGTTCGGCGCGGAAGAGATTGTCGTTGCCGGCCATGAGCTTGGCGCGGGAGAGGTCGCGGCTGAGGAGGCCGCGTTTGGTGATCTGGTTGTTGGCGCCGCCGACGTCGGCCTCGCCGTAGAGAAAGGCGTTGGGGCCGCGCAGCTCTTCGACCTTTTCGGTGGAGAATGCGTCCATGGGGGAATACCAGATCCAGCCGTTGCGGAGGGCGTAGGCAGTGGGGACGCCGCGGAGAATGACGCGGCTCTGCACGAGGGCGTTGGGGTCGGGGTTGGATTCGCCGGATTGCATCCAGGTGGACATCTCCTCCATGGTGGTGAGGGCGAGATCCTCGATGAACTGGGAGTTCATGATCGAGATGGAGTTGGCCATGTTCTTCAGCTCCTGCGCCGTGCGCATGCCGGAGGTGGTCTGCATCGACTCGTAGCCGAGGTCCTTTTCCTCGGAGACGGTGAAGACGGAGAGTTTGACGGCGTCGTCGGTTTTCGCGGGGTTGGCCGGAGCGGAGGACGCGGGGGTCGGGGTGGTCTGGGCCATGACGGGACCGGCGAGCAGGGCGCAGACGGCGAAGGTGAACAGCGTGTGGGACAACGGACGCGGCTTGGGCATAATCATGGTGAGAGGAAGTGGGCGGTCTCGCCGGGGTCGTCCGGAGGGACGGGGGCGGCTAGTCGTGGGTGACAGCAGCGCTCCGAAGGACGCGACGAAACGACGTTGCGGGTCCGTCGGCACGTCGTCGAGCAAGGAGTGGGGGCGTGGGCGTGGGCGGCGGCGGGGGCGTGGGCGGAGGTGGAGGCTTTCTTTTTGGGTCCGGGGGCGCATGGTGGGTGCGCTCCTGTGATGTCGTCGCCTTCCGAATCTTCGCCCGCCGGTCCCGTGCTGTTGTTCGACGGCGAGTGCGGGCTGTGCCACCGCATCGTGCGGCTG
This sequence comes from uncultured Opitutia bacterium, assembly GCA_903948415.1. Classification (GTDB taxonomy): domain Bacteria; phylum Verrucomicrobiota; class Verrucomicrobiia; order Opitutales; family Opitutaceae; genus GAS368. Next base: position 4,877 of record CAJAYO010000009.1, read on the forward strand.
CTGCTGCGCTGGGATGGCGCGGGGCGGGTGCGGTATGCGCCGCTGCAGGGCCCGGCGGCACAGGCGTATCTGCGGGCCGTGGGGTTGCCGACGGAGGATTTTGATTCGCTGGTGTTCGTGCCGGACTGGTCGCGGCGCGACGGGGCGGGGTTTCTGCGGCGGACGGACGGGGTGATCGCGGCGCTGCGCGCGGTGGGCGGGCTGGCGCGGGGGCTGGCGGGCGTGCTCGCGGTGTTTCCGCCGGCGTGGCGGGATGCGGGCTACCGGGTGGTGGCGCGGTGGCGTTACCGGATTTTCGGCGAATGGCGTCCGCGGCCCTTGGCGCGGGCGGAGTGGGCGGGACGGTTTCTGGCCTAGCCTGCTCGCGCCGGGGACGGGGCGCCGCGCGTCACGTCATTCCGCCTTGGCCGGCGGCTTGATCAGCGCGGACATGAGCACGGAGGTCGTGAGCACGGCGCCGATGACGCCGAGGGAGGTGGCGGTGGAGATTTGCACCCAGTGTTCGATGAGCATTTTCACGCCGATGAAGACGAGGATGACCGCGAGGCCGACTTTGAGAAACCGGAAGAGCGACATGATGCCGCTGAGGGCGAAGTAGAGCGAACGCAGGCCGAGAATCGCGAAGATGTTCGAGGTGAGCGCGACGAAGCTATCCTTCGTGATCGCGAGCACGGCGGGGAGGGAGTCGAGGGCGAAGACGACGTCGGTCGTCTCGATGACGAGCAGGACGATGAACATCGGCGTGGCCATGCGCTTTCCGTTGTGGACGGTGAAGAAGTGGCCGTGGTCGTTCTTGGGGGCGACGGGGAAGAAGCGGCGGAAGAGCCGGACGGCGGCGTTGTGCTCGGGGTCGACCTCGGCGTCTTTGCTGGGGAGGGCCATCTTGATGCCGGTGTAGACGAGGAAGGCGCCGAAGATATAGAGGACCCAGTGGAAGCGCGCGATGACGCTCACCCCGACCAGAATAAAGACCGCGCGCATCACGACGGCGCCGATGATGCCCCAGAAGAGCACGCGGTGTTGGAAGCGCGGCTCGACCTTGAAGTAGGCGAAGACAAGAATGAACACGAAGACGTTGTCCACGCTCAGGCAGAGTTCGATGAGGTAACTGGCGAGGAACTGTTGGCCGAGTTCGGGTCCGCGCCACCACCAGACCATGCCGCCGAAGGAGAGGGCGAGGGTGACCCAGACGGCGCACCACCCGAGGGCCTCCTTCATCGAAACGACATGGGAGTCGCGCTGAAACACGCCGAGGTCGAGCGCGAGCATGGCGGTGATGAAGAGGAAAAACGCACCCCAGGCCCAAAGGGGCATGGCGTCGATGGCGGCGAGAAACGGAAACATGGGCGCGGAGACTGGCCGCAGGCGGGCGCGGCGGGCAAGCGGGGAGTGGCTGAGCTGGAAACTTTGCGGGGGCCTCCACGGTCGAAGGCGAGGGCGCCGGAGCGGTCGGAGCCGGGGCAAACCGCTTTGACAAAGGAGGGGCGGCCGGTTGAGTCGGCCGCACCTATGAAGCGTTATTTGCGTCTCTGGTTTTGCGCCCCCGCACTCCTCGCCGCGCACGCCGCTTCGGCGGCGGAGGCAACGGCGACCGCCGCGACGGCCGAAGCGGCGAACACGGCCGCGGTCGCGGCGGTGGTGGCGACCGGCAGCGCCAACGCCAGGACGCCCGATCTGCTGGAGCACATGGTCGATGTGATCCTCGGCCTCTTCAACGTGAAGAGCAGCGGCAACACGGTGACGCACTACGTCATTTGTGCGTTGTTGCTTGTCGTCGCGATTTTGCTGCGGCGGTTTCTGACGACGATTTTCTTCAACCAGCTCAAGAAAATCGCGGCCAAAACCGAGACGACGCTCGACGACAAGCTCTTCCCGGCGATGGAGTCGCCGGTCGCGGCCTTTGTGATGGTGACGGGCATTTTCGCCGCCCTGAAGGTGCTGAAGCTGTCCGAGACGGCGGACCACAGTATCGCGGCCGGTTCGACGGTGGCGTTTTCGCTGGTGATTTTCTGGGGGCTGCTGCGGGCCTTCGACGCGATCATCGACCATGCCACCGAGATCGCGCGGGAGAAACAGTTGGGCATCGCGGCGTTCATGCCGTGGATCAAGAAATCGCTGATCGCGGTGTTCGTGGTCGTGGGCACGTTGATGACGGTCCAGAGCCTCGGCTACAACGTCTCGACGATTTTGCAGGGTCTCGGCATCGGCGGACTGGCGTTCGCCCTCGCCGCGCAGGACACGATCGCGAATCTTTTCGGCTCGATCGTCGTCGCCATCGACCAGCCGTTCAAGGTCGGCGAAACGGTGCGGATCGGCGCGCACACGGGCACGGTCGAGGACATCGGGCTGCGTTCGACGAAGATCCGGCTGGTGGACAAGTCGCTTGTGGTGATGCCGAACAAGCTGGTGTCGTCCGAGGCGATCGTGAACCTGTCGCGCTTCACGCAGCGCCGGGTGGAGCAGGTCATCGGGCTCACCTACGACGCGACGCCGGACCAGCTGGCCGCGATCGTGGAGGACATCCGCGGGTTGTTGCTGACGGACGGGGAGGTCGATCCGACGTCGGTGCTGGTCTATTTCCGGGATTTCAACGCGTCGTCGCTGGACGTGTGGATCGTCTATGCGAGCCGGGAGGCGGATTTCAAAATGGGGGCGGCGCTGAAGCAGCGGATGAATCTTGCGATCATGCGCGCGGTGGCGGCGCGCGGGTTGTCGTTCGCGTTTCCGACGTCGGTGATGCATCTCGAAGGGCCGCTGGTGAAGCAGCTGGCGGGGCAGAAATAACGGGCGCGGTTCGCGGATCGGGCGTAAAAGCGGGAGATTGACTGGCAATCGGGAGAGCGGCGGCTTAGCTGACCGCCGTGGCCCGCTCCCGTGTCGGGAGCCGGCGAATCTTACCTCATGCCCCGTCTTCGTTTCGTTGGATTGGCCGCGTTGGTTGTGCTCCTCGCCCTGGCGGGACGGTGGCGTTCGGGCGGAGGGTCGATCGCGGACGAGCGGCGCGAACCGGTGCGGGGAAATATTGCCGGGGTCGCGCGGCCGGCGTCGGCCACCGATGGGGCGACCACGACGCCGGTCGGGGTGGCGGATGGGGCCCTGCGCGAACGCCTCGCGTATGCGCAGGCGTGGGACGGGGCGGAGGAGCCGGCGCTGGCGGCGTTTCGGGCGTGGGTGCAGCGGTATGCCGGGGCGGACGCGGCGGGGCGGGCCGGGCTGGAGAGCGAAGGGGTGGCGCTGGCCCGGGCGCGCCGCGCGGTGATGAAGCGCCTGATCGAACGCGAACCGGCGCGCGCGCTGGCCGTGACCGTGCCGGCGGACGTGCGGGTGCGGCTGCCGGCGACGGTGGTGGGCCAACTCGAAGTGCGGGTGGCGGGGGTGGGCGAGTTGGCGTGGCAGGCGATCTGTTACGAGGACCGGCCGCGGCCGATCCTCGCGCCGACGAGCCGCCGGGTGGCGGGGCTCGGCGGGGAAACTTACACGGCCTCCACCTATGGGCGGCGCGCGACGCAGCCGACGAAGGAAGGGGCCTCGTTGCACGGCATCGTGCTCGACGCGGCGATGGCGGTGCACGAAAGCCCGGTGCGGCTGCTCGAGGCGGCGGAGGCGGCGCCGGGCGAATGGCGCCTCGCCGCGCAGGGGCGCACGTGGGCGGTGGCGCCGGACGCCGAGGGGGTGGGGCAAATCGAGCACCGGCTGATCGAGGCCGAAGGGCTGCCCGGGCCGCGCGTGCCGGGGGTGGACCTCGACGGGACGGAGCCGCCCCGGGCGCCGGCGGCGCCGACGGCGAACACGATCGGCCCGAAGCGCATCCTCGCGATCCGGGTGGATTTTTCGGATGTGGCGGGTGAACCCGTGGCCGAAGGCACGCTCACCGACACGTTGAACGGAGCGGTGAAACAGTTCTTCGAAGAGGCGAGCTACGGGCAGACGACCGTGACGGCGACGGTGAGCAGCAAGGTCTACCGCATGCCGCGCACGGCGGCGGCGTATGCGACCGCCAACAACACGTCCGGTCTGCATGCGGACGCGCGCACGCTGGCCGGGGCCGACTATGCGGTGAACGGCTACGAGCGCGTGATGGTTTTCTTCGGCAACCTCGGGGCCGGCACCGGCGGGATCACGGGATCGCAGTTCGGTTTCGCCGGCCTCGCGACGGTCGGCGGCACCAATTCGTGGATCAACAACGCGCCCACGATGCGCACGATCGCGCACGAGCTCGGCCACAACTGGGGGCTCAAGCATTCCAGCAGTTGGACGGTCACCGACAGCAATCCGGTTTCCCCTGCGGGGGCGGTGCTCGAATACGGCGATCCGTGGGACGTGATGGGCAACAACCCGGCGCGCGACGGCCGGCATCACTTCAACCAGTGGTGCAAGAACCAGCTCGGGTGGCTGCCCGACGGTGCGGTACGCACGGTGAGCGAGAGCGGCGTCTACCGGGTCTATCGTTTCGACAGCAAGGAGGCGCCGCGCACGCAGACGCAGGCGCTGCGGTTTTTCCGCGACGGCGTGCGGTGGTATTGGCTCGGCTACCGGCAGAACTTTCCGGCCACGCCCACCCTGGCGGCCGGGGCGAGCATCCTGTGGGGGTTCAATTCCGTGCAGGAAAGCGTGCTGCTTGACTGCACGACGCCCGGCGCCACGCCCAACGATGCCGGGCTGGCCATCGGCGCGACGCTCGACGACCCGCTCGCGGGGGTGAAGGTGCGGCCGGTCGCCCGCGGGGGCGACGGTCCGTCGGAGTGGCTCGACGTCGAGATCACGCTGCCGGCCGCGCCGCCCGACGTCGTGGCGGCGTGGGGCACCGGTGAAAATTTCCTGGATACGCCGAACAGCGTGAGCCACGTGCCGCCCGGCACGACGCAGATCCGCCGTCTGGCGAGCGGGACGACGCACGGGGTGGCGCTGCGGGCCAACCGCACGGTGGTCGCCTGGGGCGACGCCACGTTCGGGCAGACGACGGTGCCGCAGATCAACGAGTTTGTGAATGCGGTCGCGGCCGGCGGGAACGTCAGTGGCGCCGTGCTCGCCGACGGCACGGTGCGCCTGTGGGGGCAGGGCAACACCGGAATGTTGGTGCCGCCGGAGGGGCTCGCCGACGTGAAGCAGCTCGCCATCGGGACGACGCATGTGGTGGCGTTGAAGAACGACGGGACGCTCGTCGGCTGGGGGAGCAACGCCGTCGGCCAGCTGGCGTGGCCCGAGGGGCTCAACGACGTCGTCGAGGTCGTGGCGGGCACGCAGACGACGGTGGTGCGCCGGCGGGACGGCACGGTCGTGGGGCTGGGGGGCACGGCCATCCGCGCGGTGCCGGCCGGGCTCGGCGGCGTGGTCGCGCTCGCGGCCGGCGGCACCCATGCGCTGGCCGTGCGCAGCGACGGCACCGTCGTCGCGTGGGGCAACAACGCCAACGGCCAGGCCGCCGTGCCCGCCGGACTCTCGAATGTGGCCGCGGTGGCGGCAGGCGACTTCCATTCGCTCGCGCTCAAAGCGGACGGCTCGGTGGTCGCCTGGGGCAGCGCGACGGGGGGCAAGACCACGGTGCCGGCGGGCCTGCCCCGGGCGCACACGATCGACGCCTCGGCCCAGGGGAGTTTTGCGTTGGTCGGGCCGGGGCTGTTTGTGACGACGCCGCCGGAGGCGCAGACCGTGGCCGCGGGGGCGACGGCGAACTTCAGCGTCACGGCGATGGGCGCCGGCGAACTATCGTATGCGTGGCGCAAGAACGGCGTGGAGATCCCGGGTGCGACGGGTCGCACGTGGGCGATCGCTGCGGTGGCGGCCGCGGATGCGGGCGACTACGACGTCGTGATCCGCGACGGCACGACGACGCGCACGTCGGTGGTGGCGCGCCTCGGACTGGCGGCGGTGGTGGTGCCGCCGGTCACGCCGCCCGTGGTGCCGCCGGGCGTGGCGGGTACGGGGAGCCGGATCGTCAATCTCTCGATTCTCACGGCGATCACGGCGGCGGAACCGTTTTTCACGGTCGGCGCCGTGGTGGGCGGGGCGGGGACGGGCGGCGACAAACCGCTGCTGGTGCGCGCCGCCGGTCCGGCCCTCGGGGCGCTGGGGGTGGCGACGGCGATGGCGGACCCCAAGCTCGAGTTTTTCCGCGGGCAGACGGTGATCGCGAGCAACGACAACTGGGGCGGGACCGCGGCGTTGAACAATGTGTTTGGGCAGGTCGGCGCGTTTGCGTTTGCGACGGCCGTTTCGCGCGATGCCGCGGTGTTCAGTCCCGGGCTCGCGTCCGGCAACTACACCGTGCAGGTGAGCGGGGTCGGCGGATCGACGGGGACGGTGATCGCCGAACTTTACGATGCGACGCCGAGCGCGGCGCTGACGGCGACCACCCCGCGCTTGATCAATGTCTCGGTGTTGAAGCTCATCGCGGCGGGCGAGACGTTGACGGCGGGTTTCGTGATCGGCGGGACGGCCGCGAAGCAGGTGTTGATCCGGGCGGTCGGTCCGGCGCTCGGCGTGGCGCCGTTCGGCATTCCCGGCGTGATGGCCGATCCGAAGCTCGATCTCTTCAGCGCCCAGACGGTGATCAACGCCAATGACAATTGGGGCGGCGGGGCGGCGTTGACGGCGGCGTTTGCGAATGTCGGGGCGTTCGCGCTGGGCGCGGTGAGCCGCGATGCGGCGGTGCTCGCGACGCTCGCGCCCGGCAACTACACCGCGCAAGTCTCCGGAGTCGGGACCGCGAGTGGGCTCACGCTCGTGGAGGTTTACGAAGTGCCGTGAGCGTGGCCCGGGCTTTCCAGCCCGGGAGCGGGCGAGCGGAGGAGGAACATGGGCTGGAAAGCCCGGGCCACTTTAGTCCAGCGTCTGGCGGTAGCGTTTCACGCCGACGGCCATGGCGACCACGAGGAAGGCGAGGAGGGGCCAGAGTTCGGGGGCGATTTCGGCGAGGCCGTTTCCTTTCAATAGAATGCCCCGCACGATGCGGAGGAAATGTGTGTTGGGCAGAATCGAGCCGACCCATTGCGCCCACTCGGGCATGCCGCGGAACGGAAACATGAACCCCGAGAGCAAGATCGACGGCAGGAAGAAAAAGAACGCCATCTGCACGGCCTGGAGCTGGTTCTTCGCCAGCGTCGAAAACGTGATGCCCATCGCGAGATTGGCCGCGATGAAGGGCAGCGAGACCGCATAGACGAGGGCGAGGCTCCCGACCATGGGCACATCAAAGAGCACGCGCGCCGCGAGGAGAATCAGCGTCAGCTGGATGTAACCGACGATGATATAGGGGATGATTTTTCCGAGCATCACCTCGAAGGGGCGCACGGGCGTGGCGAGGAGGTTTTCCATCGTGCCGCGTTCGCGCTCGCGGGTGATCGCGAGCGCGGTGATGACGACCATCGTCATCGTGAGCACGACGCCCAGCAGGCCGGGCACGACGTTGTAGTGGGTGATGTTCTCGGGGTTGTAGTGGGCGTGGATTTGGAAATCGATCGGACCGGGCTTGGCGCGCAGGCGGGCGAGCGGTCCGACGAGATCCCGGTCGAGCACGTGGTCGGCGATGGCACGGATGGCGGAGAGGGCGGGGCCGGTGGCGGCGGGGTCGGTGGCGTCGGCCTCGATGAGGAGGGTGGGGCGCTCGCCGCGGAGGAGTTGGCGCGAGAAACCCTCGGGGATGTTGATGACGAACTGCACATCGCCGAGCCGCAGGAGGCGGCGCGCCTCGGCTTCGGTGGCGGCCTCGGTCACGAGGTTGAAGTAGCCGCTCGTGCGCAGGGCCGCGACCAGGGTGCGGGCAAAGGGACCGTGGTCGGCGATGCGCAGGGCGGTGGGCAGGTGCTTCGGGTCGGAGTTGATCGCGAAGCCGAAGAGCACGAGCTGCATCAGCGGGATGCCGACCATCATGCCAAAGGTCAGGCGGTCGCGCTTCATCTGGATGAATTCCTTGAGCACCATGGCCCAGAGGCGGTGGAAGGTGAAACGTCTCATGGGGTGAAACGTCTCATGGGGTGGAGCGGCTTGACCGCAAGACGCTGGTTTGAGGCGGCGGGGCGATGCGGGGCCCCAGAAAGCGCGTTGGGGTCAACGCGCTCCACCTCGGAGATTTTCTGCGAGCGCTCACGCGAAATTGTCCTTGGCTTGGTCCATCAGGCTGATGAACACGTCTTCCAGGCTGGAGCGGGTTTTCTTCCACTCGTGGCGCGGACTGCGCACGGCGGCGACGGCGGCGTCGAGTTGCGCGGCGTCACGTCCGCTCACGTGGAGCGTGGTGCCGAAGGCGACGACCTGTTCGACGCCCGCCCGGCCGCGGAGGGTCGCGGCGAGGGCGCTCAACTCGGGGCCGGTGACGGTCCAGGTCGTGAGGCGGCCGTTGGCGAGCACGTCGGCGAGCGTGCCGTGGGCGAGGAGATTGCCGTAGGCGAGGTAGGCCAGGCGGTGGCAGCGCTCGGCCTCGTCCATGTAGTGGGTGGTGATGAGAACGGTGATACCGTCGGCGGCGAGGCGGTGGAGTTCGTCCCAGAATTCGCGGCGGGCCTTGGGGTCGACGCCGGCGGTGGGCTCGTCGAGCAGGAGGAGTTGGGGCGAATGGATGAGGCAGGCGGCGAGGGCGAGGCGCTGTTTCCAACCGCCGGAGAGTTCGCCGGCGAGCTGGTGGCTGCGGTTGACGAGGCCGAGGCGTTCGAGGCTGCGTTGCACGGCGGCGCGGCGGTCGGAGACGGCGTAGAGGCGCGCGATGAAGTCGAGGTTTTCGCGGATGCTGAGGTCCTCGTAGTAACTGAACTTTTGCGTCATGTAGCCGACGTGGCGCTTGATGTCGGCCTGCTGGGTGCGGACGTCGTAGCCGAGGCAGGTGCCGGTGCCGGCGTCGGGCGTGAGCAGGCCGCAGAGCATGCGGATAAACGTGGTTTTGCCGGAGCCGTTGGGGCCGAGGAAGCCGTAGATTTCGCCGCGCTGCACGCGCAGATCGATCGCGTTGACGACGGTTTTGTCGCCGAAGCGTTTGGTGACGCCGGTGACGTCGATGGCGAAGGCGGACCCGCTCATGGGACGGTGCAGCTACTTCGCCGGGGCGACGTCGGCGGGTTGGCCGGGATGAAGGTCGCGGGCGGCGGTGGTGTCGGGGAACGTGGCTTCGACGAGGAAGACGAGTTTCGCGCGGTTCTCGCGGTTGTAGAGGACGGGCGGGGTAAATTCCGGTTTTGGGGAGAGGTAGCTCACGCGCCCGGCGAGCGGGGGGCGGCCGGTGACGGAAACGGTCACGGGGTCGCCGGCCTGGAGGGCGGCGAAGTCGGCTTCGGGCACGTAGAAGCGGACCTTCAGATTTTCCGGGGGGAGCAGGGCGACGACGGGCAGGCCCGCGGCGACGAACTCGCCTTCGCGATAGAGCGTGTCGTAGACGAGGGCGGCGCGGAGGGCGGATTGGGATTTTTGGGCGACGCTCCAGTCGGTGCGCTCCTTGGCGGCGGTGGCGGCCTGCACATCGGATTCGGCGGCGGCGACGGCATCGACGCGGGCGCCGAGGCCGGCCGTGGCGAGTTGCGCGGAGAGTTCGTCGATGGCGCGGGTGTGGCCCTCGTGGGTGAGGCGCGCGCGGTCGAAGTCGGCGGCGGAGATGACCTTCGTCTTGAACAGCTCCGCTTGGCGGGCGAGGTCGAGTTGCGAGAGCTCGGCGGCGGAGCGGGCCTGGGCGAGGCGGGACGCGAAGGCGGCGAGTTCACTCGGGCGCGAGCCTTTCTTCAGGTCGGCGAGCCGGGCCTGCGCGGCGCGAAGCTGGTCGGCGGCCTGTTGTTGGGCGGCGAGCTCGTGGGCGCGTTCGAGGGTGAAGAGCGGGGCGGCGGCGGCGACGCGTGCGCCCTTGGCGACGGCGAGGGTGTCGAGCCGGCCGGCGAGGGGCGAGGCGACGTAGACGAATTCGCCTTCGAGGTAGCCTTGCCAGCCGTGGGGCGCCGGGCGGCTGCACGCGGCGACGAGGAGAACGACGAGCGCGGCGGCGAGGGTCGGGAGAAAAGAGCGTCGCATGAAGTGACTACTGGCAGCGCGGGCGGAAACCTCCAAGGCCGAAAGCGGCGGGCGCGGTTTGGGGGAAGGTTGAGCAACCCTTTTCCGGTGGACCGGCCTCCGTGTCCGGCCGGCCCAGACCCGCGTCGCGACTGATCTCGCGGCGCTGATCGCGGGCGAGGACCCGGCTGCGCGGAAAAAATTCGTGGCATCGTGGGCTGCGGGTTCGGAGCGCGGCCTGATTCCGGGTGCGCGGGTGCGGTGGGGCTCGCTGATGGGTTCGAGGCGGGCGCGCGGGCTCAACCGCCCGGGGTTCGACCCCGCGACCTCGCGCGCCGCGTTCGGGGCGATGCGCGTGGACGTGACCGGGTCGATCGTGTGTTTCAGCGGGGCGTTTTTCAGCATGCGCGGGACGCTGTTGGAGGGGGAAATACCCGTCACTTGACGCCGGGCCGGTGCGCCGTATCACTGCATATCCGCGTCATGTTCCCCCGCCCTCTTCCTTTGCGCTGCAGAGTCCTCGCCGGCGTCGCCATGCTGGTGGCGGGAACCGCGGGTGCACAGCCGGCGTCCTCGTCGCCGTTCCTGCCGCCGTCCGCCGCCAACGTGGCGGCCCCGACGGCGGGTGCGCCGATCGAGTTTCGCGGTATTATGGAAACGGGCGAGGGCATGCGCTTCCGCCTGTATGATCCCGTGCGGAAGAGCGGGGCTTGGGTGAAATTGAACGAGCGCGATACGACGCTCGATGTGGTGGTCAAACAATTTAACGCCACGCCCGACAGCGAGACGCTGGTGGTCGAGCATCAGGGGCGCACGCTCACGCTGGCGCAGCGGGTGTCGAAGGTCGTGTCGTCGGGTTCCGCGGTGCAGAACATGGCGCCGCCGCCCGTCATGACCAATGTGCCGCCGGCGGTGACGCAGTCCGTGGTGGTCAATCCGACGCCGGCCGACGAGGCGCGCCGGCTCGAGGCCGTGGCCTCCGAGGTGGCCCGCCGCCGCGCGTTGCGCGAGCAGGCTTCGCAGCAGATGGGTCAGTCCCAACCGATGCCCGCGCCCCAGCCGCAGGTGCAGCCGCAACCCGCGCAGCCACGGGGGCCGATGCCGGCGACCAGCCAGCAACGCCCGCAGCGGAAATAAGCCGGGCCGGTCGCGCCCGGAGACGAGACCGCGCGGCGCAGGCGTGACGGGTGGGCCGAAAATATTACGTGCGCCGGCGGGGGCGGCGCGTAGCGTGGGTTCCGAATGTCCACCGCGCTCCCGTCCACGCCCGTTGCCGCGCCCCCGAACTGGGCGCTGATCCGGCGGCTGTTCGGGCTGGCGTGGCGCTACCGCCTGCACTGTCTGCAGGTGCTCGGCATCCAGCTCCTCTTGCTCACGATGGGCATCGTCGGTCTGAGTTTCACGGGGCTCGGGATCGACTATATCCGCCACCGGATGGACGGCACGCCGCTGACGGCCAACCGCCTCCATCTGACGCTGCCGGTCGACTGGCCGCCGCTCCAGGTGCTCGCGCTCCTCGCGGGCTTCATCTTGGTGCTCGCCCTCGGCCGCGCGCTGCTCAACTACCTTTACGCGGTCTCGATCAACGTGCTCGTGCAGCAAAAACTCGTCGTCGACCTGCGCGGCGAGGTCTATGAAAAGCTCCAGCGGCTGAGTTTCCGCTTTTTCGACGCCAACTCCACCGGCTCGATCATCACGCGCGTGACGGGGGACGTGCAGGCGGTGCGGATGTTCGTCGACCAGGTGCTGATGCAAAGCGTGATCATGGTGATCTCGCTGTCGGTGTATGTGATCTACATGGCGAGCCTGCATCCCGGACTCACCCTGGCGTGTCTGGCGACGACGCCGGTGCTGTGGCTGATGTCGGCGTGGTTTTCGCGGAAGATTCAGCCGGAATACGCGCACAACCGGACGCTCGTCGAGCGGATGGTGCAGACGCTGGCGGAGAGCATCCAGGGCATTGCGGTCACGAAAGGCTTCGGCCGCGAGGCGGAGAACCGGGCGAAGTTCGACGTGGCAAACCAGGCCTGCTACGACCAGCAGCGCGGGATTTTCTGGCGGCTGAGTCTCTTCACGCCGGCGATCGGATTTCTGACCCGCGTCAACATCATGGTGCTGCTCGGCTATGGCGGCTGGCTCGTGGCGCACGACCGCCTGCCGTTCGGCACGGGCCTCATCGTGTTTGCCGGCCTGCTCGAACAGTTTTCCGGCCAGATCAACAACGTCGCGAACATTGTGAACAGCGTGCAGCAATCGCTGATCGGCGCGCGGCGGGTGTTCGAAATTCTCGACGCGCCGGTCGAGGTGAAGAGCGCGGCGGACGCGGTGCGGCGCCCGAAACTCACCGGCGAGGTGCGCTTCGAGAACGTTTCGTTCACCTACGACGGCGCCGAGGCGGTCGTGCGCGACATCGAGCTCACGGTGCGGCCCGGGCAGTGTGTGGCGATTCTCGGCGCGACCGGCGCCGGCAAGAGCGTCCTGATGAGCCTGATTCCGCGCTTCTTCGATCCGACCGCGGGCCGGGTGCTGCTCGACGGGATCGATGCGCGGCGGCTCAACCTCGACGATCTGCGCCGCAACATCGGCCTCGTTTTTCAGGAAAGTTTTCTTTTCTCGAACACGGTGGCGGCGAACATCGCGTTCGGGCACCCCGGGGCCACGCCGGCGCAAATCGAGCGCGCCGCGCGCATCGCCGCCGCGCACGATTTCATTCTGGCCCTGCCGAAAGGCTACGACACCGTGCTCGGCGAGAGCGGCAACACCCTCTCCGGCGGCCAGCGCCAGCGCCTCGCCATCGCGCGCGCGGTACTGCTCGAGCCGGCGATATTGCTGCTCGACGATCCGACCGCGGCGATCGACAGCGAGACGGAGCATGAGATTTTCGACGCGCTCGACCGCGCCATCGCGGGCCGCACGACCTTCATTGTTGCGCACCGCCTCAGCACGCTGCGCCGCGCGGATTTCATTTTGGTGATGGAGGACGGGCGGATCGTGCAGCGCGGCACGCACGAGGAGCTGATGAGCCAGGACGGCCCGTATCTGCACGTGGCCGATCTCCAGCTCGTGGACGGCCGCGAGCTGCAGCAGTTGAAACGCAAGGAGGGCGCCCCATGAACGAGATTCCCGCCAAGGTCCGCGACCTCGGGCTCGTGCGCCGCCCGCTGGAGGACGACGAGGACACGGAGCAGTTCAAGCCGCTCGAGTGGGGACTCATCCGCCGCATGTTCACGTATGCGCGGCCGGTGCAGCGGAAGCTGAACATTCTGCTGGTGCTCACCGTGATCCGGTCGGCGCAGCTGCCGGCGCTCATCTGGGCCTCGGCCACGATCATCTCCGGGCCGATCGCGCGCCACGACACCGGGGTGCTGCCGTGGGCGGTGCTGGGCTACGGCCTGCTCGCGCTGACGACGGACGCGCTGTTTCACTGGCGGCAACGCTACGCGCTCGAGATCGGCGAGACGGTCGTGAACGGGCTCCGGGCCGACATCTTCGCGAAGACGCAGCGCCAGCCGATGAGTTTTTTCCACCGCGTGAAGCTCGGCCGGATCATCAGCCGCGTGACGAGCGACGTGGAGTCGCTGCGGGTCGGGATCCAGGATGTGATGTTTGTGAGCGCGATCCAGCTCGGCCAGATGGTGTTTACGGCGATCGTGATGTGGCGGTGCGACGGCGTGCTGTTTCTCGTCGTCGCCGGCCTGGCGCCGGTGTTGTGGAGCGTGAACCGTCATTTCCGCCAGCGGCTCAGCCAGCTCACGCGCGCCTCGCAGGAGAGTTTCAGCCGGGTGACGGCGACGCTGGCGGAGTCGGTCAACGGCATCCGGGTGACGCAGGGATTCGTGCGGCAGGAGACGAATGCGGGGCTCTTCCGCGGGCTGCTGGCCGACCACTCGCGCTACAACATGGCGCTCGCGCGCACGTCGGCCAAGCTCACGCCGCTGCTCGAACTCAACAGCCAGTTCTTCGTGGCGATCTTGCTGCTGTTCGGCGGCTGGCGGGTGTTCGAGGGCGCGATGCCGATGGACGCGCTCATCACGTTTTTCTTCCTCTCCAATTTCTTCTTCTCGCCCATCGCCGTGATCGGCAATCAATACAACCAGGCGCTCGTGGCGATGGCCGGGGCCGAGCGGGTGTTCCGGTTGATCGACACGAAGCCCGACTGGGAGGACGCGGCCGACGCGGTTGCGCTGCCGGCGATTCCGGGCCGCGGGATGCGGGTCGAGTTTCGCCACGTGTCGTTCGGCTACGATCCGGCGCGGCCCGTGTTGCACGACGTGGATTTTGTGGCCGAGCCGGGGCAGACCGTGGCGCTCGTCGGCCACACGGGCAGCGGGAAAAGTTCGATCATCAATCTCGCGGCGAAGTTTTATCTGCCGACGCAGGGCGAGCTGCGGATCGACGGCCGCGAGGTGCGCACGCTCACGGGGCATTCGCTCCACCGGCAGACGGGCATGGTGCAGCAGCAGAACTTTCTCTTCAGCGGCACGGTGCTGGACAACATCCGGCTGGCGCGGCCCGAGGCCACCGAGGCCGAGGTGCGGGCGGCGGCGGCGCAGCTCGACTGTCTCGATATTCTGGATGCGCTGCCGCGGGGCCTGCACTCCGAGGTCGGTGAGCGCGGGGCGGGCCTGTCCGTCGGCCAGCGGCAGCTGGTGTGTTTCACGCGCGCGCTGCTGGCGGACCCGCGGCTCGTGATCCTCGACGAGGCGACGAGTTCGATCGACGCGCTGACCGAGGCGCGGCTGCAGAAGGCGCTCGTCACGCTGCTGCGCGGTCGGACGAGCTTTGTGGTCGCGCACCGGCTCTCGACGATCCGCCATGCGGATCTCGTGCTCGTGCTCGACCGGGGCCGGGTGATCGAGCGCGGCACGCATCCGGCCTTGCTCGCGCGCGGCGGACACTACGCGGCGCTCTACCGGCAATTCGTGCAGATGGACGAGCGGGGCTGAGCGGGCGCCCCGGCCAAAAAGTTGAAGATTCTCCTAGGCAAACAGGCGTTTTTCCCTCTAGAAGTGCCTTGCTTTCGAGGGAAAGCACTTTAAACCCAAATCCACTATGGCTAAAAAAGCAGCACGTAAACCTAACGCAGCGTTCATGAAACCGGTCACGCCAGACGCCGCTCTCGCGGCCGTTGTTGGTGCAGCCCCGCTTCCCCGTACCGAGCTCACCAAGAAGCTCTGGGCCTATATCAAGAAGAACGGTCTCCAGGACAAGAAGGTGAAGACCAACATCAATGCCGACGACAAGCTCAAGGTCGTCTTTGGTGGCAAGAAGACGGTCTCGATGTTCGAGATGACCAAGCTCGTTTCCGGCCACGTCGCCAAGTAAGATTTCCGATTCCATTTTAAGCCGCCGCGGATTTTTCCGCGGCGGTTTTTTTGTGCCCCGGGACGGAGGGCGGACGGTCGGAGCCACGGGATCGGGCGATCCGGGCGATGTCGGAATTCGCGCGGGCGTTCGGGTTGCCGCTGCCCGCCGGCCCGGCCGACCGCGTGATTGCAGCCGGGCCGGGGCTGATCGAAAATCAGAGGGAGGCGAGGGTTTGGCGCGTGCGCGCCGACGCCGCGCGGACCGCACGAAAAAAAATACCGATGAACTGGAACGAATGGGCCGTGATCTGGAAACGTCAGGAGCTGCCGCGCGGGGCGGACGCCGACCGCGCGACGCTGCGCGCAACGTTCGACGCCAAGAGTCGGAAGCTCGCGAAGGCGCTGCGCGCGCAGGACCTCCTGGAGGCCTCGGCCGGGATCTTCGTCGCCGGTGTGCTGGCCGTGATCGGGTGGCAACAGGGCCGGGCCGGCTGGCCGATTGCGGTGTCGATCGCGCTCGTTCTAGGCGTATCCGGAAGCTTCGTGCGAGAATGTATCCGGTTTAACCGGACTCGCGTCGGGGCGGATGCGCCCTGGCTCGCCCGCGTCGAGGGCGAGATCGCCGAGCTCCGGCATCGGCGGCGACGACTGCTCGGGCTGGGGCCGTGGTATCTTGCGCCGTTGGGGGCCGCCATCGTGATAGGGTGCCTGACGCTCGTGCGCAACCGGCCGGCCTGGGATATCGCCCGCGATCCGGTTTTCCTCGGCGGCTATTTCGCTTTTTGCGCGGTGTTGTTCTGGGGCGTCTGGCTGGCCGGCCGGCGTTCGGTGCGCCGCCAGTTTGATCCGCGGATCGCCGAACTCGAAAAACTGCGGTCCGACCTTCTGTCACCGGAAAACTGACGCGCCGCATGCGGGGCAGGCGCCCGGTGGCGCCTTCGGGATTGCGCGGCGGCGGACGGGAGGGTTCCCTGACGTCGCCTCCACATGTTCCATCATCTGGGAAAAACCAAAGTCGCCGGCATCTGGGGCCTGATCGCCCTCGGGGGCGTGGTGGCGGGCTGGCGCGGTTTCCGCAGCGAGGAGGTGCGGCTGACGAGCGACCTGATCGACGATGCGCGCCGCTGCGCGGTGGTGTTTGAGGGCCCCGAACTGCGCCGGCTCGCCGGGGCGCGCGCCGATGCGCAGAGCGCGGTCTATGCGGCGATGAAGCGGCGGTTGGGCGATTTGCAGGCGGTGAATCCGCGGGTGCGGTTTGTCTATATTTTCCGTGCGTTGCCGGAAACGGGCAAGGTGATCTACCTGGGCGATTCGGCCAAAGCGGGCGCGAAGGACGAATCGCTGCCGGGGGACGACTACCCGCAGGCGGCGGATTCGCCGGGCTTGCAGGAGATCATCCGCACCGGCCGGCCCACGACCGAGGGGCCGCTGAAGGACGACTTCGGCGTGTGGATGACGGGGTATGCGGCGATCGACGAGGAGTCGTCGGCGCAGGCCGGTGCGCCCAGCCGGCACGTCGTGGGGATCGACATCGAGGTGGCGGACTGGAACCGCTGGCTGTGGGGCGCGGCCTTTCAAGGGGCGTTTTATCTGTGGGTGCTGCTCGGCGTGCCGTTTGGCGCGCTGCTGGTGCTGCGGCGCCAACTCGAACAGCGCGAAGCCATTCACAACCTGTCCGAAGCAATGGAGCAGAGCCACTCCGCGCTCTTGGTGGTCGATCTGGACGGTTGCATTGAGTATGCGAACCGGGGGCTGTGCCGGCAGATCGGCTACTCCCGGCGCGAACTCATCGGCCGGAAGTGGCGGGATTTTCAGGTGGGCGAGACGGCGCCCGAGATTCTCGCGGAACTCGTGTCCACCGTGCGCTCCGGCCAGGCGTGGGAGGGCGATTGGTTCAACCACCGCAAGGACGGCGCGGTTTATCCGGTGCGGGGCGTGGTCACGCCGGTGAAGCGGCGGGACGGGAGCCTGTCGTGTTTTGTCGCGGTGTTTGACGACATGACCGACATCCGGCGCAAGGAGAACGAACTGCGGGAGGCGCGCGATCTGGCGCAGGCGGGCGACCGGGCCAAGGGGCAGTTTCTCGCGACGATGAGCCATGAGGTGCGGACGCCGCTGAACGGCATCGTGGGGTTCACCAACCTGCTGAGCGACACGCCGCTCAGTGCGGAGCAGCGCGACTACGTGCAGACCATCCGCTCGAGCGGAGAGGCGTTGATCCAGCTGACCGGCGACATTTTGGATTTTGCGCGCATTGAGACGGGCAAGCTCGTGCTTGAGCCCGTGGCTTGCGACCCGCGCGACTGTGTGGAGGAAGCGCTCGATTTGTTTGCGACGACGGCCACGGCCAAAAACGTCGTGCTGCTGCACTGGATCGACGATGAGGTGCCGGCGGCGATTCTGGCCGATGGCGGCCGGCTGCGCCAGGTGCTCATGAATCTGGTGAACAATGCGGTGAAGTTCACCGAGCGGGGCGCGGTGGAGGTCACGGTGTCGCTCGCGCCGGACTACCGCCCGGCGGTCCCCGCGGTGGCCGCGGTCGCACCGCGCGGCGAAACAGAGACGGTGGGGCTCCGGTTCACCGTGAAGGACACGGGCATCGGCATTGCGCCGGAGCACTGCGGAAAACTGTTCAAGCCGTTCACGCAGGTCGACGCGACGACCACGCGGAAATTTGGCGGCACGGGGCTGGGGCTCGCGATCTGCCGCAATCTCGTGAACCTGCTGGGCGGCGAGATCTCCTTCACCAGCGAATGCGGCATCGGTTCGGTTTTTACCTTTGTCGTGCGCGTGCCGGTGGCTGCTCCCGCGAAGGCGCCGCCGCATCTCGCGGGTCTGCGGCTTGCGGTCGTCGCTCCGCCCGGAGCGTTGCGGCGGGAGCTGGTCCGGCTGGCGCAGCGTTGGCAAGTCCAGCCCACGGAGGCCGACGCCGTCGCGGCGCTGCCCGGGGCCGGGTGGGATACCGCGCTGGTCGTGGTGGACGAGGCGGCGGCCCGCGCCCTCGCCGCGCCCGACGCGCCGCCGCCGGTCCTGGCGCCGGCCCGGACGTTTGGACTGGTGCCGCTCGCGTTGTCGAGCGAGCTGCGCACCGCGCTCCGGGTGCATTTTCGCCTGTTGGTGAACACGCCGGTGCACCACGACGCGCTGGTTGGCCTGCTCAGCGGCCTGAGCACGGCCCCGGAGTGGCCGAGCCGTGCGCCCGCGCGCTTCGATCTGCGGGTGCTGCTCGTTGAAGACAATCCGGTCAACCAGCGGCTCATGCAAAAGGTCCTGACGAATCTCGGCTGCGCGTGGACGGTGGCGGAAAATGGCCGGCGGGCGGTCGACGAACTGATCCGGGCGGAAGGCGCCTATGATGTGGTGTTGATGGACCTGCACATGCCCGAGCTGGACGGGATTGCGGCGCTCGCCGAAATCCGCGCGGGCCGGGCGGGCCTGCGGGCGAAGACGGTGTGGGTCGCGGCCCTGACGGCCGATGCGCGCGACGACCAGCGGGAACGGGTGTTCGCCGCGGGGGCGAACGACTACCTGACCAAGCCGCTGAAACTGCACGATCTGGAAGCGGCGCTGGGGCGTTTCCGCGAGGCGCGCAAGGGGCGGAAATAACCGGGCGGGGCGGGCTTCAGCTCTCGAGGGCGGCGGCGATCTGCTTGCAGGATGTCTTGAGAATCTCGAGACGGGCGAAACGTTTGTTGTCGGCGGGCACCAGGTGCCACGGGGCGGCGGGCCGGTCGGTGAGGGCGAGCATGTCGCCGACGGCGGTCTCGTAGGCGGCCCATTTGCGGCGGTTGCGCCAGTCCTCGGCGTTGATCTTGTGCTGCTTGTAGTCGGTGTCCTCGCGGTGGCGGAAGCGGCGCAACTGTTCGTCTTTCGAGAGGTGGAGCCAGAACTTCAGCACGATGATGCCATGGGCGCCGAGCTGCGCCTCGAAGTCGTTCAATTCGGCGTAGGCGCGCTTCCATTCGGATTCGCGGCAAAAGCCTTCGAGGCGTTCGACGAGCACGCGGCCATACCAGGAGCGGTCGTAAATCGTGACGCGGCCGGCACGCGGGACGTGGCGCCAGAAGCGCCAGAGGTAGTGGTGCACTTTTTCCTCGTCGGTGGGTTTCGCGATGGGGATGACGCGGAAGTCGCGGGCATCGAGGGCGCTGGTGAGGCGGCGGATCGCGCCGCCCTTGCCGGCGGCATCCCAGCCTTCGAAGACCCAGACGATGGAGCGGCCGCGCTCGGCGGCGGAACGCACGGCCTGGTTGAGGCGGCCGAGCCATTTGTCGCGTTTTGACTCGTAGTCGGTCTCGCCGAGTGTCTGGTCGAGGGGCAGGGCGTGGAGGCGGCGCAGGCCGGCGGGGCGCAGCGGAACGAGGCGGGCGGGTTTGGAGGCGGGGGCGATTTTTTTCTGCGCGGCGAGATGGGCGTGGAAGCGGGCGAGGATGTGGTCGGCGACGGCGAGGTTGCGCGTGCGGGGGTCGGTGGCGTCGATCATGCGCCAGGGCGCGGCGGGTTTGTGCGTGGCGCGGCGCATCTGTTCGGAGAGGCGCGCGAGGCGGTCGTAGTCGCGGTGGTTTTTCCAGTCGGCGGCGGTGACGCGCCACGCGGTGTCCGGGTCGCTTTCGAGGGCGAGGAGGCGTTCGCGTTGCGCGACCTTGGCGAGTTGGAGCCAGACTTTGACGATGAGGGCGCCGCCGTCGGCGAGGAGGCCTTCGAAGTGGGCGAGGCGGCGGAGGGTCGCGGCGAAATCGGCGACCTCGCCCGGGGTGCGGGGGTCGGCGCGGAGGGCGTCGGCGGACCAGCCGCCGGCGTAGATGGCCATGCGGCCGCGGGGCGGGAGGCAGCGCCAGTAGCGCCACATGGGGGGGCGTTCGCGCTCTTCGTCGGTGGGCTCGTGGAACGCGAAGGTCTCGACGCCGCGGGGGTCGAGCCAGGCGTTGAGGAGATTGACGACGTCGCCCTTGCCGGAGGCTTCGTCGCCGGCGACGACGAGGAGGACGGGGAAGGGCGCGTGTTGGAGGGCGACCTGCATCTGGACGAGCGCGCCGCGCAGCGCGGGCACGCGGGCCTCGTAATCTTTTTTCGGGAGGCGCGTCGCGCCGGTTGCCTTCGCCATGGGGAGAGCAGTGGCGCGGGGGCGCGGGGTTGTCGAGGCTCGGGCGCGCCGGCGGGGCGGAGGCGGGGAACGGAAAACCGGAGCTGAAGGCGAAGGCCGGCGGAGGGGGCGCGGGATGGTACCGGGTGCCGGTTGCGGGCGGCGGTCGGGCAATTCACTTGGCGCGTGCCGCGGTTCCCGGCAGGTTCGGCGGTTTCGATTTCCGATCATGTCCGACGCCCATCATCCGCAACGTCCGCGAGCGCTCCTCATGCTCTTGGTCGCGAATTTTTTCTGGGGGCTGAGTTTTCCGGTGATCAAGGCGGTCATGCTGTTGCACGGGGTGCTGATTCCGCACGCGGGATCGTGGTTTTCGGCGATCTACACGGTGGCGCCGCGGTTCGTGCTGGCGTCGGCGGTGTTGATGGCGCTGCGGCCGTTCGATTTTTGGAAGGTGACGCGGGGCGAGGTGAAGCAGGGCGTGATCATCGGGCTTTTTTCCTCGGTCGGGATGTTGCTGCAGAACGATGCGCTGCAATTCACGTCGGCGAGCACCTCGGCGTTTCTCACGCAGTTCTACGCGATCTTGATTCCGATCTACGTGGCGGTGCGGCTGCGGCGGCATCCGGGTTGGACGGTGTGGGTCTGCTGTGCGTTGGTGCTGGCGGGGGTGGCGATCCTCGGGCGGTTCGACTGGCGCGAGCTATCGTTGGGGCGCGGCGAGTGGGAGACGTTGCTGGCGTCGCTGTTTTTCATGGGGCAAATTCTGTGGCTGGAGAAAAAGGCCTTTGCGGGGAACCGGCCGGAGCGGCTGACGCTGGTGATGTTTGTGACGGAGGCGGTGGTGTTCGTGGTGCTGGCGGGCGCGACGGCGCCGGATGTGGCGACGCTCGTCACGCCGTGGACGTCGCCGGCGTGGGTGGCGCTGACGGTCGTGTTGACGGTGTTCTGCACGCTGGGCTCGTTTTCGCTCATGAACGCGTGGCAGCCGAAGATCACGGCGACGGAGGCGGGGCTGGTGTACTGCGTGGAGCCGATCTTCGGGTCGGTGATGGCGCTGTTTCTGCCGGCGCTGCTCTCGGTCTGGGCGGGAATCGCCTACGCGAACGAGCAGGCGACGTTTCACCTGGTGGTGGGCGGAGGACTGATCACGGCGGCGAACATTTTGATCACGCTCAAGCCGCCGGCGAAGGGGTAGGCGGGGCGCCCCGCCGCGCGCCAACCGCGCGGCGCCGGAGGGCTGGCGGAGCCGCCAACGGGCGGGCGGCGACGAGAAGCCGGGGCCGTTTCACGCGGGATGGACCGGCCGGGGGGCAGGGGCGGCGGCGCGGCGGGCGCGCACAGTGGCGATGGCGCGGAGGGTGACGGCGGTGAGGACGATGACGCCGCCGACCAGGGCGAGGCGGGACGGTTGCTCGCCGGTGGCGAGGAGCACCCATACGGGATTGAGGATGGGCTCAATCACGGGGATGAGCACGGTTTCGAGGGCGGTGACGTGTTTGATGGCGCGGGCGTAAAGCCAATAGGCGACGCCGAGCTGCACGGTGCCGAGCAGGGTGAGCGCGATCCAGCCGGTGGGGGAGAGCATCGGTGCGCCGACGATCCAGGGCAGGCCGATGGCAAAGGCCAGGAGGTTGCCCAAGATGATCGATTCGATCGGGGAGCTGTCCTTCTGTTTGCGGAGCGCGATGGTCATGCCGGCAAAACAGAGGCCGCTGAGGACTGCGAGGCTGTTACCGAGGGCGTGGGTGAGTTCGAGGCTGTCGGCGAAGAAGAGCGTCATGCCGGCGAGCACGGCGGCGATGGTGACCCAGTCGGCGCGGGTGGCGCGTTCGCCGAGAAACCAGGCGCCGAAGAGGGCGACCCACACGGGTGCGCTGTATTGGAGCAAGATGGCGTTGGCGGCGGTGGTGAGCTTGGTCGCGACGCAAAACGTGACCGTGCAGGCCGCGTAGCCGAGCGCCCCGAGGAGTTGCACGCGCGAAAAGTGGAAACGCAGCGAGCGGCTGGTCGCGAGGAGGAAGAGCGCGGCGATGCCGCCGCGGGCGCCGGCGACGGCGAGGGGAGGCCAGTCGACCGATTTGATGAGCAGGCCGCCGAGACTCCAGCAGAGGGCGGTGGCGACGAGCAGGAGAACGGAACGGGTGTGGGCGGCGTGCAATGGCGGTCAGGTGTGCGGGAGGGGGCGATGGGGCGCACGCCGAAAAAAATCGCGGCGCGGGTGGCGGCGCCGTTACGGTCCGCGTCATGGAACGTGGACCGAAGATGATGGTGCTGGCGGTGATTTTGGCCGCGGGGGCAATTGTGGCTGTGCGGGTCTGGCGGGCGACCGACGGCGGGCGCGAATCGGCGCCGGCGGCAGGCGGCGCGACCGGCGCGCGGGAAAAGTTTACCGGCGGAGGCCGGCCGGTCACGGCTCCGGTGGACGGAACGACAGGGGGGGCGACGGGCGGGGTGTTGGCGGCCGACAAGGTGGCGCGCCTCGAAAAAATCCGGCGCGACTACGACGAGATCCGGACGAAGATGTCGGCGGACTACGGGGCGGCCGGCGACAAGTTTCCCGGGGGCGTGAGTGCGTTTTTGAAACAGCTCGCGTTGCTTGAGCGGGAGATGCACGCGGACTTCGCCGCGGTGCTCACTCCGCGCGAACTGGAAGATTACGAAATGAGCGAGAGCACAACGGGCCAGGCGCTGCGGCGGCGGCTCGGGGATGCGGCGGTGACGGACGAGCAGCGGCGGGCGGTGTTCCGGCTGCAACGGGAGTTCGACGACCGCTTTGCGCTGGTCTTCGACGTGTCGCCGGCGGCGCTGGCGGAACGCACCAAGCTCCAGCAGATGGTGCGGGAAAAAGTCCGGGCGTTGGTGGGGGACGCGGTGTTCGCGACGTGGCTGAGCGCGGAGGATCCGAGCTACGCCGCAATGCGGACGATGGCGGCGCAGGCAGGGTTGCCCGGGACCACGGTGGAGGAGC
This sequence comes from uncultured Opitutia bacterium, assembly GCA_903948415.1. Lineage (GTDB taxonomy): Bacteria > Verrucomicrobiota > Verrucomicrobiia > Opitutales > Opitutaceae > GAS368. The sequence goes on from CAJAYO010000009.1 coordinate 28,200, forward strand.
TGTGGCGGATCAAGAACGAGTTTATTTTGGGGCGCCTGGAAATCGCGGCGCAGGCCGGCCTGACGGCGCCGCAGCGGGCGGCGATGCAGGCCGCGCTGGCGGACCAGGCGCGGTCGCGGGTATCGGTGCTCGTGCGGCCGGAGGCGCTGCAGCCGGGCAACGAGGCGCTGGCGTGGTTGCCGTCGCGGCGGTGAGGGCGGCGCGTCAGGCTGACGCCGCGGTTTTTTGTCCCGCGGGGCGCTGATGCAGTTGCCGGGCGCCGACGATCAGGCCGAAAAAACCGGCGACGAGCAGGGCGGTGGTGGCGGGCTCGGGAAAGGCGCTGGCCACGACGCGGTTGCCGTCAAACACGAGGCCGCCGCCATAGCCCGAGTTCGCGGCGATGAAATTGAGGCCGTTGCTGCCGTCGATGGTCAGCGTGCCCGAGCCAGTGAGGGCGCGGCCTTCGGTGATCGTGGTGGCGGAGCCGAAGCTGTAGGGGGTGCCGCGGAGGACGTTGCCCTTCAACGCCGTCGTGGCGCCGAAGACGGTGGCCGCGCCCACCTGCCAAAAACCCCGGCGTTGGCGGCGCGGTTGGCCGCGAGGTGGGTGAAGACGACGGAGGAGCCGGCGGCGGTGGTGAAGGTGGAGCCGAATTGGAAGACCCAGACGGCATGGCTCGCCCCCTGCGCATCGAGGGTGAGGGTGCCGGTGAGCTGGGCGGTCGAATCGAATTTGTAGATACCGGGCGTGAGGGTGGTCGCGCCCGGGGTCGGGCCGAGGATGGATCCGGACAGGGTGGCGGTCGGGGTCATGGCGGCGAGCCCGTTGAAGG
>CAJAYO010000010.1 GCA_903948415.1 uncultured Opitutia bacterium
CCCGTCGTCGCCCACCGCGACGACCGTTTCCCGCCGCCCGTCCGGCAGCTCCAGCTGGAGTCGCGCGGTGCTCACGGCGCGGCGGACTCGGGCTCCGCCCGGATAATGTCGTCGTCGGCCGTGAGGCGGATGACGTGGCCGGGCGGCACCACCAGAAAACGCTGGGCGTCCCACTCGCCGGCCAGCAAGGCCCGCAACAACGTCGGATCCCCCCGCACCTCGTCGTAGTCCCAGCCGAGGCAGGCGGCGCAACGCCGGGTGTAGGCCTGGTCCTTTTCGGTCTCGCCGACGCCGAGCCCGACATAGGCGGCGCGGTTGTAGTTCGCGATCCACTGCGCCTCCATTTCCATCAGGTAGTCCGCTTCGTCCGCCCCAAATTTTTCGGTGTAGTCCCGCCGCAGCTGGGCGGTCCGATCCGGGCCCGGCGGCGCGTGGCTTTTGATCCAGCCCGGACTATACCAATACGTGCCCGGGTGCGCTTTCAGGTAGTTCGCATAGCGGTCCTTGTCGCCGAGGAAGAGCGTCACGCAGTCGTGCGCGCGCGCGATCACCAGCGGGCAGCGCGGGTGTCGCAGGTTTTCCACGCCCCGGCTGCACAGGCCGTAAACCAGCGCGATGGCGTCCACCGCCGGGTTCGCCTCGGCCCGGTCGATCGCCGCCTGCAACTCGCGCTGGAGCCGGACCGGCTCGTTGTGGAGCCCCTGCGGCATGAAAACAAATTCGCCGATATGCGCCAAACCCGCCCCCCAGTGGCGCACTTCGGCCTCGAGGACGTTGCAGGCGATCACGGACAGCATGATGGACAAGAATGGAGCCGGACAGCGGCCGTCCGATCAAACCATCCCGGCGGTCGCCGACAATCTATCCGCGCGCTTCTACCGTGAAGTGGCCCCGGTGTTTCCTGCGTGACCGCGCAGCTCGCGGTTTACTTTTCCGCCCGAAAACGGCTAAAACCCCCGCATGGCCGAACTCACGGAACTCACCACCGCCGTCGCCACCGGCCAACGCGCCGCCACCCTCCGCCTCACCCAGGAACTGCTCGCGGCCGGCCACACTCCGTCGTCACTCGTCGAGCGCGCCCTCGTGCCCGGGATGGCGATCGTCGGCGAACAGTTCAAACGCAACGAAATCTTCGTGCCCGAGATGCTGATCGCCGCCCGCGCCATGAAAGAGGCGCTGAAGATCCTCGAGCCGCTGCTCATCGCGGCCGGCATCAAACCCAAATACACCGTCATCATCGGCACCGTGCAGGGCGATCTCCACGACATCGGCAAGAATCTGATCTCGATGATGTGGCGCGGCGCCGGTTTCGCCGTGGTCGATCTCGGCACCAACGTCAGCGCCGAGCGCTACCTCGCCGCCGCGCTCGAACACCAGGCCCGCCTCATCGGCCTCTCCGCCCTGCTCACCACCACCATGCCCGCCATGAAGGAAACCGTGCGCGTGCTCAAAGCCGCCGGCGTCCCCCACCTCCGCGTCGTCGTCGGCGGCGCCCCGATCACGCAGCAGTTTGCCGACGAAATCGGCGCCGACGGCTACGCCGCCGACGCCGGCTCCGCCGTCGAGTTGGCCCACCGCCTGTTGGCGCCGGCCGCGTAACCCCGCCCCGCCCGCCGCCCACTGCATGACCTCCCGCGACAAGGTCCAGCGCGCGCTGCGGCACGAGGCCGGACCGGTGCCGGTCGATTTCGGGAGCACGGGCCTGACCGGCCTGCACGTGAGCGGTATCGCCGCCCTGCGCGCGCATTACGGCCTCCCGGACCATCCCGTGAAGGTGTCCGAACCGTACCAGATGCTCGGCGAAGTCGAGGCCGACCTCGCGCACGCCCTCGGCTCGGACTGCGTCGGCGCGAACGGCCGCGGCACGATGTTCGGCTTTCCCGCCGAAGGCTGGCACGAATGGCGCGCCCCCTGGGGCCAGGTCGTCCTCGTGCCCGCCGGGTTCCGCCCGCGCGAGGACGCCTCCGGCGACGTGTATCTGTTTCCCGGAGGCGACTCCACCGTCGCGCCCAGCGGCCACCTGCCGGCCGGCGGCTATTTTTTCGACGCCCTCGTGCGGCAGGAACCGATCGACGAGGACCACCTGAACCCCGCCGACAACTGCGAGGAGTTCACGCTCCTCGACCCCGCCGACATCGCCCACTGGCAACGCGAATTCGCCCGCGTGCGCGGCGAGACGCGCGCGGTGGTCTCCGGCATCGGCGGCACGGGCTTCGGCGACATCGCGCTCGTGCCGGCGACGTTTCTCAAACACCCGAAGGGCATCCGCGACGTCAGCGAATGGTATATCTCGCTCCTCGAGCGCCCGGACTACGTGCACCGGGTCTTCACCTACCAGTGCGACATCGCGCTGAAAAACCTGGCCACCTTCGCCGCGCTCGCGGGCGACACCGTCGACGTGCTGATGATCTGCGGCACCGATTTCGGCACCCAGCACTCGCAGTTCTGCTCGGTCGCGACCTTCGACGCCCTCTACGCCCCCTACTACCGGCAGATCAACGATTGGATCCACCGCCACACGCCGTGGAAAACCTTCAAGCATTCCTGCGGCGCCATCCGCCCGCTCATCGACCGTTTCATCGACGTCGGCTTCGACATCCTCAACCCCGTGCAATGCTCCGCCACCGGCATGGACCCGGCGCGGCTCAAAGCCGACTTCGGCGACCGCCTCGTTTTCTGGGGCGGCGGCGTCGACACGCAACATACGCTGCCCTTCGGCACCCCCGCCGAAGTTCGCACCCAGGTCACCGAGCGCCTCCGCACCTTTTCGCCCGGCGGCGGTTTCGTCTTCAACACCATCCACAACATCCAGGCCCGCACCCCCGTCGCCAATATCGTCGCGATGGTCGACGCCGTCCGCGACTTCAACGGCACTCCGGCCTGAATACGTCTGCCCTTGCCATCAACTTCCCCTCCCTCCCATGCCCCAGACCGACCGCTCCCTCGCCCTGCGCACCGCCCTCGCGCTCCGTCCGCTGCTCGGCGACGGCGCCACCGGCACCCAACTGCAGGAACTGGGCCTCGCCCCCGGAGCGTGCGGCGAACTCTGGAACACCCAGTTTCCCGACCGCATCCGCCGCGTGCACCGGCGCTACTTCGAAGCCGGCGCGGACCTGCTGACGACGAACACGTTTGGCGGCACGTCATTCGTGCTGGAATCGCACGGCGTCACCGGGCGCGTGGCCGAACTCAACTACGCGGCCGCGCGGCTGGCCCGCGAGATCGCCGGCGACCGCGCGTGGGTGCTCGGCGACCTCGGCCCCTTCGGCGGCCTGCTCGAACCGCTCGGCGACACGCCCCCGGAACTCGCCGCCGCCGCGTTCCGCGCCCAGGCGGACGCCCTCCTCGCCGGCGGCGCCGACGCCCTCCTCGTGGAAACCATGTCCGATCCCGCCGAAGCCGCGCTCGCCGTGCAGGCCGCCAAAGCCGCGGGCGCCGATCTCGTGTTCGCGACCTTCACCTTTCAAAAAACCGCCGTCGGCTATCGCACGATGATGGGCACCACCGCCGCCGCGGCGGTCGCCGCCGTCGTGGCCGCCGGGGCCGATCTCGTCGGCGCCAACTGCGGCACCGCATTGTCGCTCGCGGACTACGCGCACCTGACCGCCGAACTGGTCGCGGCCGCCGGCGCCCTACCCGTGATCGTGCAGCCCAACGCCGGCTCGCCGCGCCTGGTGGACGGGCGGATCAGTTACGCCGAATCCGCCGCGCAATTTGCCGCGGCCGCCCCGCACCTCCTCGCGGCCGGCGCCCGCCTCGTCGGCGGTTGCTGCGGCAGCACGCCGGCGCACATCGCCGCCCTCGCCCCGATCGTGAAAGCGCCCAGCCGGCCGTTTCCGCATCCCCAGCCCGCATCAATCACACTTGCCTGAATAAATTCATTTTCACCGAGCGCACCGAGTTTCGAACCGAGGTCACGGAGCCAAACACCTTGTCCGCTCTGTGAGCTCTGTGGCCTGGGCTCCGCGTCCTCTGTGAAATCGGTTTGGTCAAGTTGAGTGTGAAATATCCGGGCTAGCCCGGTCGGCCTACCCGACGGCCCGCATCAGCTCCGCCACGTCCGCCACCAGGTCGTCGCGGTTGCGCGCGGTCACCTGCGCCAGCGGTTCCGCGCCGGGCGCCACGACCGGCCGGTAATCCAGCCCCCGCAGCGCGGCGAGCCGCCAGTAAAGCCCGTTCACATACGCACGGTTGAACAGCTCCACCACCCGGGTCCCCGGCCGGCAAAATATCAGGTTCGCCAGCCCCGCCCCGTGCGGCCCCACCACGACCTTTGCCTGGCGAAACGCGTTGATCTGCTCCGCCCACGTCAGCTCCTCCGCCCGCAGCTTCACAAAACCCCGCGGCTCCAGCTGCGCCCACACCTCCGCCTCGTTCGCCACCCGCCGCCGCCGCGCCCGGTCCCGCGTGACGTAGATCCGCTCGCCCCACGGCGACACCGCCGGGTCGTGCAGCGGCGCCACCGCCCCGTTCACGCGCTCCACCATCGCCGCCGTCGGCCGCCCCTCCGGTCCCGGCAAACTGGGCACGACCAACTGCTCGCACCCAAAATGCGAATACCGCCCGGGCTCGATCACCTCGCCCCCCCACCCGGTCAACGCCTGCGCCTCGCGGGCAAACAGGGGTGCCGCGTGCGCGATGATCTTCTCCGCCCCGCCCGCCCCCGGCCCGAGCGCCAACCGCCGCGGCCATTCCTCCAACAGCCAGTGCGCATAGCCCGCGCCCAGCGTGGTCGCAACCACCGCCACCGTCCCGTCGAGCCGCGCGGGCGGGCGGATTTTTTGGTAGCCGAGCAGCCAGTGCGCCGCAAACGGCTTGCCAAAATCCAGCGACACATCCCGCGCGATCGCCCTCCCGTCCGGCGACAGCACGTGGCCGGAACCGAACACCCGTCCGCCCGGCAACTGCGCGACAATTTCCCCGTCCCAGTCCGCGGTCGCGGTCCTCCGCAAAAATTCCTGCATCTCCGCCGTCGCCTGCGCCGGCACCGCATAGTCCAGCCGCCCCGCCCCGCTGCCGGCCCGCGGCGTCACCGTTCCGCCCGCCTGCGCGCAAAGCTCGGCGAGGCGCTCACACGCCGTCGGCGGCGGAACATAGGTGTCGGCAGTAGCCATGGAAATTCGTCGGAATGACGCCCCACTCGTGCACGTCCCGGGACCGCGTGCAAATAATTCGACGTCGTCGCCTTCCTGCGTCCCCCTCGCCCCCGCCCCATGACAACACCCCGTCTCCTTGGCCTCGCCGCCGCCTTCGCCCTGATCGGCTCCGCCCCCGCGCTCGCCGCCGACGCACCCGCTAAGAAAAAATCCGCCCCCGCCCCCCTCGCCTCCACTCCGTCCCCCGCCCGCACCACCGACCACGTCGAGTTCACCATCGGCCCCGCTTACAGCTACACCCCCGAACTCACCCGGCGCGACGGCGTCCCGCGCGGCACCGTCCACGAGTTCACCCTCCACTCCGCCGACAGCACCCTCTACCCCGGCATCGCCAAAACCCAACCCGGCACCGTCCCCTACCAACGCGCCGTCGCCGTGTATGTGCCGAGCGGGTATGTCCCCGGCACCGCCGCCCCGTTCATCGTCGCGATGGACGGCGTGCGCGCCTACGGCAAAATCCTCCCGCCGATCCTCGACAACCTGATCCACGACCGGCGCGTACCCGCGATGATCGCCATCATGATCGACTCCGGCGGCGGCGATTCCAAAGGCAGCCAGCGCGGCCTCGAATACGACACCGTCTCCGCGACCTACACCGCGTTCATCGAGACCGAGGTCCTCCCGCGCATCGCGCAAAAATTCGGCGTCACCTTCACGTCCGACCCCGACGGCCGCGCGGCGATGGGCGGCAGTTCGGGCGGCGCCGCGGCGTTCACGATGGGTTGGTTCCGCCCCGACCTCTACCGCCGCATCCTCACCTACTCCGGCACCTACGTGGACCAGCAGTCGCCGCCCAACCCCGCCTCGCCGCACGGCGCCTGGGAATACCACGAGCACTTCATCCCGCAGAGCGAGCGCAAGCCCCTGCGCGTCTGGCTGCAGGTGAGCGAAAACGACAACGGCGCCACGCGCGACGAGGCCTCGCTCCACAACTGGGTCCTCGCCAACCGGCGCATGGCCGCCGCCCTGAAGGCGAAGGGCTACCCCTATCGCTTCGTCTTCGCCGAAGCCGCCGGCCACACCGACGGCCGCGTCACCCGCCAAACCCTCCCCGGCGCCCTCGAGTGGCTCTGGCAGGACTACCGCGCCAAATAGCCCGACCGCTCGCCCGCCCCCGGGTCACGGCAGCCTTGATACCCGACCCGCGGCTCACGCATTCCCGTTCTGCGCCGGCAACCGCGAGCGTTGCGCCACGGCCGCGCCGCCGGGGTCCAGCGGCACGCTCACGCGGGTGAGGCGCATCGAAATCCCGTTCGCCATCGTCGGCAGCGCTGACGCCGTCCGCCCGAGGTGCTTCTGCACCTTGCGGACAACCCCTCTCACGCCTCCTTGGTCCGCGAACTTCTCCTGACGGAATGGCCCGCGTGCCCCATTGACCTCGCCACCACCCGCGCGATTTCGCCGCGCGGCTCGGCCGCTCCGCCACCGACCTGATTCTGTCGGACTTGACCCTCCCGGCGA
>CAJAYO010000011.1 GCA_903948415.1 uncultured Opitutia bacterium
CGTTGCTGATGCGGTTGATCAGCACGGCGCCCTTGCCGTTGCCACGGTTCACGTTGGAGCGGTTGGCGGCGGCCTTGTAGTCGAGCTGCAGCGGGCCGAAGGTTTGCTCCGCCCCGAGGTCGAAGCCGCGGGCCCGCACGAAGACGTTGTTCGGTCCGGTCATCGTGAGATCGATGAGGGAGTTGGGCGTCGCACGCACCTGCGTGATGCGGTCGGTGTAGCCGGGCAGAATGCCCGCCGTGCCCGTGGTGCCGACGATCTGGTTCGTGAAGGCCCGCGTCTCGTAGCGGCGGCGGAACTTCTCGTTGTTGTCGACCGCAAAGGTGTTGAGCGTGAGCTTCGTCGTGGGCGAAAGCCGGTATTCGAGCTTCACATTCGCGCTGGCCTGATAGTGCGGGTTGTAGGTGTCGGTCGTGCGATAGTCCCAGACGTAGGCGGGCGTGTTGGTGGTGTTTTGGAAATCGCGGTTGGTGATGAACCAGGCGGTGGCGTGTTCGCTGTAGAACAGGTTTACGGCCACACCGAGATTCCGCTCGCCGCCGAAGACATCGAAGATCTCCTGGTAGCCGAGGTTCACGAGGGGATGCGACCGATGCCCGTCGATGAGGGGGACCTGCTGCGTGAAGGTCGGCTGCATGCGGCCGGACAGATTGTAGGTGATGCGGCGTTTTTCCTTCATGCCCAGCGGCGAACGGCTCTTCAGATTGATGGTGCCGCCCAGCGAATCCGGGCTGCGATCCGGCGTGTGCCCCTTGGTGAGTTCGATCTGGTCGAACATCGCGCTCGCGTAGACGTTGATCTGCGTCGCGCGGCCCAGGCCGTCGTCGCGGCTCGTGAGGAGCACGCCGTCCATCGTGACGGTGTTCAGGCCCGGGCCCATGCCGCGCACGGTGAAGGCGGTGACGAGGCCGGATTCATTGGGCACGGCGGCGACGCCGGGCAAGTTGATCGCGACTTCGCTCGCGCTCATGTTCGGCAAATTGCCGAACGAATCCATCGCCGCGACGTTTTTGAGATTGGGGGCGTTGCGCTGCGCGGTGATGGCGGCGGCCCCGCCCTCGCGCTCGCCGGACACCTTGAACCCCTCGAGCCGGTAGATGCTCGTCGTCAGATCGAAGTTCTGCACGGCGCGCTCCCCCGCGCCCACGGTCACGGGGCGGCGCAGGGTATCGAGACCGAGGTAGGAGACGACGACCTCGTGGGTGCCCGCCGGCACGCCGGTCAACACGTAGCGGCCGGTGTTGTCGGCGAGCGTGCTCAGGCCGAGCGCGCCGATCTCGACGCGGCTGCCCTCGAGCAGATTGGTGGTCGCGGCGTTGCTCACCGAACCGGTGATCGTGCCGGTGGCGGCGGCCTCGGCACCGTGGCTGGATGTGAAACCGGTGAGCGCGACGAAGAGAGCTGCCCAAAAACGAACGCAGGGAAGGAGGGGTTTCATGGGGTGTTTGAACATGTCGAACCGAGCGGGGCCGGGCACGTGGCGCTTGAACCTGGATCACGATCCGCCGCGCAAAACGATCGGGTCAAATCCTACCCGTGACCGCCCTCGCCGTCTTTGGCTCGCCACGCCGCCTTTTTGTCCAATCGTGAACTCCGCCACCGTTGCCCCACCCCGTAGTCAAGTCCCCACCCAATCCCTGCTCCCGTGCCCTGGTTAACCCGCGACATTGAACCGCTGTGGATCGCCCGCTACGACTACGAGCCGCTCTGGCACCTGCCCCCGCATGCCCACGACGACTACTTTCAAATTATCCTGATCGTGAGCGGGACCGGTGACGCGGTCATCGGGGCGGACCACCGCGCCTTCGGCCCCGGCCAGCTGCTGTTCCTTCGGCCGCGCCTTGTGCACAGTTTGACCGCGGGGTCGAACGAACCGGTGCGGACCCTCGACACCAAGTTTCTCCTGCACCGCCAGAATCTCCGCACGGCGTGCCGGCGGCTCCCCTCGTTCCACCCCCGCATCGACGAACGGGCGGTTGCGCTCCTCGAAGCGATTCACGCCGAAGCGCGCCGGCACGGTCCTTTCTCCAACGCGCTCTGCCAAACCCTGTTCGCCCAACTCCTGCTGCGTTTGCTCGAAACCGGGCCGGACGAAGCAGCCGGCCGGTTGCCGACCACGCCCCTTCCGCCCACCGTCTTCACCGGCGCCGACGCCGACCTCGCCCAGCGTCTGGAGCGTTATCTGCGTGAGAACTGCGCCCAGCCCATCGACCAACGGAAACTGAGCGCGGCCCTGCACTACAGTTACCGCCACCTCCACAACGTTTGGCTCAAACATCATCGCGCGTCCCCTCTCCAAGCGCTCTGGCACTACCGCGTCGACCGCGCCACGCAGCTGATCCGGTATTCCGACTACGAATTGAAACGCATCGCCGAACTCACGGGCTTCGCCACGGTGCATCATTTCACGCGGGTGTTCACGCGGATCGCCGGAATTTCCCCCGCGCGCTGGCGCGAGCGCGAACGCGCCGGCGTGCGCCAGGACATCGCGATCCGCCCCGGCTTCGTGAATCCGGCGCTGACGATCCAGACGGCCACTGCCACCCGGGCTCGCCCGCCGGCGAAGCGCTGATCCGCCCGGGGCCCCCACCGCATCGCGCCTTCGCCGCGCGCGGTTCCGGGGTGCGCGCGCCCGTCTTTTGCCCCCCTTCCCTGCCGCAGCCCCGCCACCTCCGGCCTTGTGCCGGGCGCGCCTCGGCGTTTCCTCTCCCGCACGATGAACCTCTGCATCGCGCTCCCCGGCCTCACCCCCGCGCAACGCGCCCGCCTCCACGCCGCACTCCCGGCCCACTCCCTCGCCTTCTGCGCCGAATCGCCCGACGCGGAAAAACGCGCCGCCGTCGCCGCGGCCCACGTCGTCTTCGGCAACGTCCCCGCCGCGTGGCTCGCCGCCGCCCCCGACCTGCGCTGGGTGCAGCTCGAATCCGCCGGCGTCGACGCCTACCTCGCCCTCAACACCCCGCCGCGCGCCGCACCCGTGCAGCTCACGAATCTCGCGGGTTTCTTCGACCGCGCCGTCGCCGAAGCCGCCCTCGCCGGCCTCCTCGCCTTCTACCGCCAACTCCCGCGCCTCCTCGTCGCCCAACCCTCCGCCCGCTGGATCAAGCCCGAGGTCGAGCCGGCCATCCGCGCGCTCGATGGCCAGCGCGTCCTGATCCTCGGCGCCGGCGGCATCGCGCAACGCCTCGCGCGCCTGCTCACCGCGTTTGACGCCCAGGTGCAGTTTTTCTCCCGCACCGGCCGCGCCGGCTCGCTCTCCACGCCGGCCGAACTCGACGCCGCGCTCGCCACCGCCGATCTCCTCCTCAACACGCTCCCGCACACCCCGGCGACGATCGGTTTCCTCAACCACACCCGCCTCGCCCGCCTCAAACCCAACGCCGTCGTCGTCAACGTCGGCCGCGGCTCCACCCTCGATGAGACCGCCCTCGTTGCCCTGCTCGACTCCGGCCACCTCGGCGGCGCCGTGCTCGATGTGACGGCCGTCGAGCCGCTCCCCGCCGACAGCCCGCTCTGGCGTCACCCCAAAGTGCTCCTCACGCAGCACACCGGCGGACGCTTCCCCGGCGAGCTGGACCGCAAGCTCGACGTGTTCCTCGCCAACCTCGCGCGCTTCGAACGCGGCGAGCCGCTCGCCTCCGTGGTCGCGACCGGGCGGGGCTATTGATCGTTCCGCGGGGGAGGCGCCGGCGTGCCGGCGATCCGAGCTGGGCACAGCCGGCGCGAGGTGCCATCGCCGGGCAGCAGTCTTCCTGCCCCAAGAACATTCCGCCTCCGAGCGCGCTCACCGCCCCTCGCGCGCATACACCGCGCGGCCCTCGATCCACGTCTCCAGGACGCGCGTGTCTTTCAGGTCGTCGATCGGGCACGCGAGGAGGTCACGATCGACGATGATGAAGTCGGCGCGTTTGCCGACTTCGAGCGAGCCGAGGTCCTTTTCCCAGAAGAGCAGGTGCGCGTTGTTGCGCGTGTAGAACTCGATCGCCTGCCGCCGCGTGAGCGCCTCCTCGGGGTGGAGCTGGCCTTCATACCATTTCGCGCGGCGCGTGATCGTCGTCCACATCGCGAGGAAGGGATTGTAGGGGTTGATCGCACGGAGGTCGCCGATCTTCAGCATGTGATCCGAGCCGCCGCCCGTCATGCCGCCGGCGGCGAGGATGCTCTTCAACGGCTGAAACCACCGCAGCCGGTCGTAGCCGAACTGCTGCACGAGCGTGCGGGTGTCGAGGTGGAGCCAGATTGGCTGGATATCGAGCACGACGCCGAGTTTCGCCGAGCGCTCGACACTCGCCTGCGTCATGAAATTCGAGTGCGTGATCCCCATGCGCAGCTCGCGGATCGGTTGCTCGCGGTTCACCGTCTCGTAGGCATCGAGGAGCAGCGTGCCCGCCGCGTCGCCCACCGCGTGCGCCGTGAACTGCAGGCCATGCCCGGCCACGCGCCGCACCATCGTGAGCAACCGCTCGGGCGGGACGTTGAGCACGCCGCGATAGGCGTCGTCGCGGATGCCGTAGTTTTCGTTTTTGCCCCAGGGCTGCAGCATGTAGGCGCTGCCCGTGAGCATGCCGCCATCCAGCCAGATTTTTGTGCCGATGAGGCGCAGCCACGCGTCCGGCGCGCGGTGCGGGCTGGCCGCGATGCCGTCGATCGCCGCGAGGATCGAGGACATCGCGCCGACCGTGGGAAACGTCTGCGACATCGCGACGCGCAGCGTCAGCGCACCGTCGGCGCGCAGTTGCGCGTAGTGCCGGATTGAGTCCGCGGTCGCCCCGCGGTCGCACACCGCCGTGAAACCGATCTGGTTGTAGTCGCGAAACAGCGCCTGCAGCCGCTCGCGCTGCTGCGCAACGGTGGGCATCCGGCCCGTTTCACCCATCCTGATGGCGCGTGACAGCCCGCGCACGAGGCCCGTCGGCTCGCCCGCGGCGTCCTTCTCGAGATAGCCCGGCCCGCCGTCGGTCACCGTCCACGCGCGGTCGAAGCCGCATTTTTTCAGCGCGAGCGTGTTGAGCATGTTGTCGGGCCCGGTGCGGAAATTCACCGCGTGCTGCGGCGCGACGGCATCGAGTTCCGCGCGCGTGGGAAAGCGCGACTCCTTCAGCCGCGTGATGAACACCTGTTGCAGCGAGATCCATCCGCCCGCCGGCACCACGCGCGTGCGCGCCGCGATGTAATCGAGCACGTCGCGGAGGGTCTCCATCGACGGAATCTCGTGGTCGAACTCGAACACCGCCGCCGCCGGGGCGTGCACGTGCGAGTCGATCAACCCGGGCAGCACCATCCGCCCGCCGAGGTCGTGCACCGCCGTGACTCCTTCGCGGGCCAGCGCCCGCATCTCGCGTGTCGTGCCCGTCGCGACGATTTTCCCGTCGCGCACCGCGAACGCCTCGCGCACCCCGAACTCCGCGTCGACCGTCACGATCTTCCCGCCGACAAAGACGGCCGTCGGCGGCTCTTGCGCCACGACCGACACCACCGGGGTGAGAACTCCGAAGAAGATAAAGAAAAGGCGCATGGGGGAAACCGCCCGACGCCGCGGGGCGGCGTAGACCCGGAGGAGCATTCGCGGTTTCGCGTGCGTTTCAATTCCGCCGTTGCTGATGCCAACCGATCGCGAACATCCTCCGCCTCGCCCCCATCCTCCCGATGCACTCCCCTGCGATCTCCCGCCGCCACTTCACCACCACGGTCGCCCTCGGGGCCACGGCCCTTGCGGTCCGCGGCCGCGCCGCAGACCAATCGGGGCCCATCGCCCACCTCGAAAAAGTCACCGTGCTCCGCGGCCGCGATGGCCGCGGCCCCACGTGGTTTCACCCGCGCGCCTGCGTCGTCCCGGGCCGCGCCGGCGCACCCGACACGGTGTTCATGACGCTCCAGACCATCGCGGGCTCCGACTATTTCGGCCCGCTCCACTGGATGACGTCGACCGACACCGGGCGCACGTGGACCGCCCCACAGGTCCTTCCGCCCCTCGGGCGCGTGCCCGCGGCCGGCGGCGCCGAAGAAGGCGTGTGCGACGTCGTCCCCGAGTGGCACGCGAAGTCCGGCACCGTCCTCGCGATGGGTCACAACGTTTTCTACAAGGGGCCAAAGTTCTCCGCGGACCAGCCGGCGCGCTGGCCCGTCTACGCCGTGTGGCGCGACGGCACCTGGGGTCCGCGCCGCAAACTCGCCTGGTCCGACCCCCGCGGCGCGCAGATCTACTCCAACGGCTGCGGCCAACGCGTCGTGCTCCCGTCCGGCGACATCCTCCTCGCGCTCACCTACGGCGCGACCAAGGCCCAGCCGCGCTCCGTCACGAGCGTGCTCTGCTCCTTCGACGGCGACACGCTCGCGATCAAGCGCACCGGCTCCGAGCTCACCCACGACAAGGGCCGCGGCCTCCTCGAGCCCTCGCTCACCGCGTGGAAAAACCGTTTCTACCTCACGCTCCGCGCCGAAGACGACCGCGGCTACGTCTCCACCAGCGACGACGGCCTCGCCTGGTCGCCCAAGCAAACGTGGCAGTGGGACGACGGCGAACCGCTCGCGCTGTCGACGACCCAACAGCATTGGCTCCCCCACTCGGACGCGCTCTGGCTCGTCTACACGCGCAAAGATCCGAGCAACGTCAACGTGCTCCGCTGGCGCTCCCCGCTCTGGATGGCGCAGGTCGATCCACGCACGCTCCGCCTGCTGCGCGCCACCGAACGGGTCGTGCTCCCGCTCGTCGGCGACGGCGTGAAAGACCCGAACCGCGTCGCGATCATGGGCAATTTTCACCCGGTCAACGTCTCGCCCGACGAATCGTGGGTGACGGTCGGCGAGTGGCAGCCGAAAAACGGCATCCACGGCGATCTCCTCCTCGCCCGCATCCGCTGGGCGAAACCCAATGCGCTCGTCTCGCCCCGCTGATTTTCCCCGAATGAAAACTCCCCGCCTCACCGCGCGTTTCGCCGCCCTCGTTTCCCTGCTCGCCCTCCCCTGCGCGGCCCCCTTCGCCGCGACGCCGCCGAACACGCCGGCGCCCAACGCCGCCGACCGCATGTTCGCCGAGTATTTCCGCGTCGAGACGGAACGCCTCGCGAGCGCGTCGCTCGCCGAGATCAAAACCCTCCGCGACTGGACCGACCGGCGCGCGCAGGTTCGCGAGGAACTCTTTGAAATGCTCGGCCTCTCGCCGCGCCCGGAGAAGACCGATCTCAAGGCCACCCTCACCGGTCGCGTCGAGCACGCCGAGTTCACCGTCGAGAACCTCCACTTCCAGTCGCTGCCGGGCCTCTACGTGACCGCGAATCTGTACGTCCCGAAAAATCTCACCGCCCGCGCCCCCGCGATTCTCTACGCCTGCGGTCACGCCTCCGTGAAAGACGGCCAGGCGAGCCTCGGCAACAAGACCGGTTACCAACACCACGGCGAATGGTTCGCGCGCCACGGCTACGTGTGTCTCGCGATCGACACGATTCAGCTCGGCGAGCTCGAAGGCGTGCACCACGGTACGCGCCGCTTCGGCCAATTCTGGTGGAATTCCCGCGGCTACACCCCCGCCGGCGTCGAGGCTTGGAACGGCATCCGCGCCCTCGACTACCTCCAGTCGCGCCCCGAGGTCGACCCCGCCAAAATCGGCATGACCGGCCGCTCCGGTGGCGGCGCCTACACGTGGTATACCGCCGCGCTCGACGACCGCATCAAGGTCGCCGTCCCCGTCGCCGGCATCACCGATCTCCACAACCATGTGGTCGACGGCGTCGTGAAAGGCCACTGCGACTGCATGTTCATGGTGAATACCTATCGCTGGGACTACGCGAAACTCGCCGCGCTCCTCGCCCCGCGCCCGCTCCTCCTCGCCAACTCCGACAAAGACACGATCTTCCCCCTCGACGGCGTGCTCCGCGTGCACGGCGAACTCGCCCGCCTCTACGCGCTGCACAAGGCCTCCGACAAACTCGGCCTGCTCATCACCGAAGGTCCGCACAAGGACACGCAGGACCTGCAGGTGCCGGCCTTCCGCTGGTTCAACCGCTGGCTGAAAAACGCGCCCGACCAGCTCGTCCGCGTCGCCGCCGAAAAACTCTTCGATCCGAAACAGCTCCGCGTCTTCCCCGTCGGCGCGCACCCCGCCGACGAGCGCACGACGAAGATCCACGAGACGTTTGTGCCCCTGGCCGCCCCCGCCCTGCCCGCCGATGCCGCCGCGTGGGCGCAACAGCGCGCCGCGTGGCTGCAGGCGCTGCGCGAAAAATCCTTCCGCGGCTGGCCCGCTGCCGAAGAGCCGCTCGCCCTCGCCCGCCGCGAGGCCCCCGCCGCACCGGCCGCCGAGACGTGGGACTTCGTCACCCAGGGCCCCGTGCGCCTCGCCTTCACCGTGCAACGCCCCGCCGGCGGCGCCCCCGTGAAACGCGTGTGGCTCCAGGTGCTCGACCGCGACGACGCCGTTCCCGCCGCGCCCCCGGGCCCGGCCGACGCGGCCATCGTGCGCTTTTTCCCGCGCGGCCTCGGCCCGACCGCCTCGGCCCTCGCCGCCGCCGACCAAAACGAAGTGCGGCGCCGCTACCAACTCCTCGGCCAAACCGCCGACGGCATGCGCGTCTGGGACATCCGCCGCGCCGTCGCCGCCCTGCGCACCCGCGAACTCTTCGGCGACGCGCCGATTTACCTCAGCGGCGTGCGCGACCAGGCCGTCAACGCCCTCTACGCTTCGCTGTTCATCGACGGCCTCGCGTCCGTCGAATTGATCGCGCCGCCCGCCTCGCACATGGCCGGTCCCGACTATCTCAACGTGCTCCGTTTTCTCGACATTCCGCAGGCCGCCGCCCTGGCCGCGGAACGCCAGCCGGTGCGATGGACGCAGAGCAACCGCGAAGACTGGTCGTGGACGACGAAGGCCGCGCGGACCCTCGGGTGGGCGCCAGACCGGCTGCAGTGGTGATCCCAACGTCCCGGATGTTTCAGACTTTGCCTTGGTAGGCCCGCCCGGTGGCCGGGCCTGCAGTCAAAAAAAACACCGGACGTGGGCATCACGGCACGAACGCCGATCCGCCCGGGGATAGGGGTAGGAACGGGGATAGAACCCGCCCCTCCCTCCGAACCGGACAGGCGGATCTCCCGCA
>CAJAYO010000012.1 GCA_903948415.1 uncultured Opitutia bacterium
ATGTTTACGTATCGGGTCATATCCAATTGCATAGCAATTACTAGGCCAAGTATCCGGCTAAGTCCGACAAGCTGCTAGTGTGAGCAAAAGCTTCGTCGATAGCGGCAGAACTCTTGAAATCCACCCATTCGCTGCCAAACCGACCGCAGAGGTGTAGAGCACAACAATAATTGGTCGTTTCAAGCTAGCCATTTTTTCGCAGCAAAGTGTCCAGTTCGTTCAGGCCTTCGTGGGAGCCGATTTCGTAGAAGCGTTGGGCCATTTCGTAGCCGGCGAGTTGGTGGCGGGCGACGAGGTCCATCTGGACGGCGGCGAGATCGACGACGGCGTCGCGGGGAAAGGCGGAGAATGCGGAGGCGCGGAAGAGGCCGAGGCCGTAGTCGATGTGGTGCATCGCGGGCGTGCGGTTTTTCTTGTCGTAGCGGACGATCTCGCCGCCGGCGAACTCGACGTTGGAGGTGTCGTAGCGGCCGTGGTTTTCGTAGACGGTCATCAGGCCCTCGCGGCCGGAGGCGAGGAAGTGCGCGGCGACGGCGTGGTAGTCGATGGGGAGGTAGCTGTCGCCGTAGAGGACGTAGAAGGCGTCGCCGAGTTGGGGGAGGGCCTGGATGAGGGCGCCGCCGGTGCCGAGGAGTTTGGGGCCGTCGAAGCAGTAGTCGATTTTGACGCCCCATTTTGCGCCGTCGCCGTAGAGGTCGACGATCTGTTCGCCGAGGTAGCCGACGCAGAGCACGATATGGGTGAGACCGGCGGAGCGGAGGAGGCGGAGCTGGTGGGAGAAGAACGGCTCGCCGGCGACCTCGACGAGGAGCTTGGGGATTTTTTCCGTGATGGGGCGGAGGCGGGTGGCCATGCCGCCGGCGAGGAGGGCGACGGGGAGAGGAGTGAGAGGCAAGGGCATCGGAGAGGTGCCCACGGAACACACGGAATACACGGAAGAATCGAACGGGAAATTTTCCGCTCAGACGGTTTCCGTGTAGTCCGGGGGTTCCGTGGGCAATTGGTTTGAGCTCAGTTCTGCGCGACGACTTTGGTGCCTTCGAAGTCGAAGCGGAAGCGGACTTCCTGGAGGCCTTTTTCGCGCAGGGCGTGGCGGAGTTTCTGCTTGTCGCCGGCGTAGAACATCAAAAAGCCGCCGCCGCCGGCGCCGATGAGTTTTCCGCCGAGGGCGCCGTGCGCCATCGCGTGGTCATACCAGTCGTTGATGACGGCGTTGCTCATGCCGGAGCTGCGGGCTTTTTTGCGCTGCCAATGGACGTCCATGAGCCGGGCGAATTCCTCGAGGCGGCCGGTTTCGAGGGCGGCGAGGGACTGGTAGCCGAGATCCTTGGTGAAGTGGAGATTGTCCAGCATCGCGGGGTCGTGGCTCTTGGATTTTTCGTTTTGGTCTTTGAGGATCGCGGAGGCGCTGCGGCTGTAGCCGGTGAAGAAGAGCAGGAGGTTGTCCTCGAGGTTGAAGAGGGTTTCCTCGGAGATGGCGCAGGGGCGGTATTCGACGCGGCCGTCGGGATGGAAAGTGAAGGCGGTGATGCCGCCGACGGCGGCGATGTATTGGTCCTGTTTGCCGATGGGCTCGCCGAGTTTGTTGAGCTCGATGTCGCAGGCCTGTTCGGCGAGTTCGGCGGGGGAAACGAGGGTGCGCTTCGAGGTGTGGAGGGCTTTGAGGAGGGCGGTGGTGAAACTGCCGGAGGAGCCGAGGCCGGTGCCGCCGGGGATGTCGGCCATCGAGGTGAGTTCGAGGTGGGGATCGGTGACGCCGGTGAGTTTGAGGGCCTCGCGGATGATGGGGTGCTCGATCTGGTCAACGGACGGGACGCGTTCAAGTTTTGAATACTTGATGATGATCTCGGGCTGGAAGGTGCGGTGCTGGGTGATGTAGATGTACTTGTCGATGGCCGCGGCGACGAGGAAGCCGCCGTGCTCGCGGTAGTAGGACGGGAGGTCGGTGCCGCCGCCGCCGAGGGAGACGCGCAGGGGGGAACGGGTGATGATCATCGAAAAGGGAGAGGGAAAGGGAAAGGGAAAGGGAGAGTGAAAGGGAAAGGGAAAGGGCGGAGGGAGAGGGCGAAGGGCGGAGGGAGGGCTTCGCCGGGGGGCGGTGACCGGGGAGGGTCAGAGGGGCGCGCCGGAGACGGGATAGCCGCTCTTGCGGTAGATTTCCTCGACAATTTCGAGGGTGCGGATGCCTTAGCGGAGGCCGGGGGACGGCTCGCGGCCCAGGCGGATGTCGTCGACCCAGGCGCGGGTTTCGAGGGCCCAGGAATCGTCGCCGCGGACGTATTCCCACGCGGTGATTTCGGGCGGGCCCATCGCGGGGAGCATTTTGTAGTAGGTGAGTTTTTCGACGCCGTAGCTGCCGCCGAGGCCGTCGATGGCGAGCTTGGCGTCGCGGCCGTAGAGCTCGAGGGAGAAGAGGTTTTTCCACTCGGTGCAGGTGGCGTGGAGCCAGGCGGTCTGGCCGGCGGCGGTGCGGAGACTGAGGAAGGCGTTGTCGTCGACCGGCATGTCCCAGAAGGACGTGGTGGCGTGGCCCTCGACGGAGGGGAACTCGCCGAGGAACCAGCCGGCGAGGTCGATGAGATGGACGCCCTGGTCGATGAGTTCGCCGCCGCCGGAGAGGGCGGGATCGGCGCGCCACTCGCGGTCGTAGCCCTTGCGGCCGCCGTGGCCGTAGCGGGCGCGGAGAAACATCAGCGGGCCGAGGACGCCGGCGTCGAGGAGTTCGCGGGCTTTTTGGAGGGCGGGGTGGAAGCGGTGGTTGTAGCCGAGGCGGACGCGGGTGTGGGTCGACTGGGCGGCGGCGAGGACCGTGCGGAGCTGGGCGGCGTTGAGGGCGCCGGGTTTCTCGACGAGGACGTGTTTGCCGGCGCGGACGGCGGCGAGGGCGATGGGGGCGAGGGAGGCGTTGAGGGTGGAGACGATGACGGCGGCGACGCGGGGGTCGGCGAGGGCAACGGAATAGTCGGTGACGGGCGTGCAGCCCGGGGCGAGTTTCGCGAGGTCGGCGGCGCGGGCGGGGTCGAGGTCGCAGGTGTAGAGCAGCGGCGGGTTGGGGCCGAGGGCGAGGACGCGTTTGCGGCCGATGAGGCCGCAGCCGATGACGGCGAAATTGAGTTGCTCGGTTTTTGCGTGGGTCATTCCGTGAAAAGGATGATCAAGGCCACGCTAACCGGACGGGGGACGCAAGTGAGGTTTGCGCGAAAACGCGGTGGCCGGAGGTCGGTGGAGGGCGGCGTGGGACCATGAGCGGTGCAGGCCTGGAGGGACCGAGGCGGCGGGTCGGGAGCTGGCGCGAGGGCGCGTGGCTTGCCGCGGTGTGCGCCGTGATCGGATGGTTTTATGTTTGGACGGCGCGGCCGGAAGGGGCGGATTGGAAGTGGGGGCAGCCGCAGACGGATTACTACAACCTGCTCGTGGACGGCTGGCTCGACGGGCATCTGTATATGAAGGTCGAGGTGCCGCCGGAGCTGTTGCAGCTGGCGGATCCCTACGATCCGCGCTTGCGGCCGCCCGGGATGGCGTTGCACGACGCGACGATGTATCAGGGGCGGTATTATCTTTATTTCGGGGCGGCGCCGGTGGTGACACTCCTGCTGCCGTTTCGCCTGATGAGCGGCGGGTTGGCGCTGCCGCTGCCGGCGGCCGTGTGGGTTTTTACGTATGCCGGATTTTTGGTGAGCGCCGGGATTTTTCTGGGGATGCGGCGGCGGTATTTTCCGGAGACGGGGATTGGGACGGCGGGGTTGGGGCTGGTGGCGCTGGGGACGGCGAGCATGGGGCCGCTGTTGGTGTTGCGCGGGAGCATTTGGGAACTGCCGCTGAGCAGCGGGTATTTTTTTATCATGGTGGCGCTGGGGTGCGTGGGGCGGAGCGTGCACGCGGAGCGGCGGGCGCTGGGGTGGATGGCGGGTGCGGGGCTGAGCCTCGGGCTGGCGGTGGCGTCGCGGCCGACGTATCTGTTTGCGAGCGGCGTGCTGGTGGTGCCGGTGTTGTGGCGGTGGTGGCAAGGGCGGACCGAGGGCCGGGCGGGGTGGAGCCAGGTCGCGCAGTGGGCGCTGGCGGGGGCGGTGCCGCTCGGGGCGGTGGGGCTGGCGATGGCGTGGCACAATTATGCGCGGTTCGGGAGCCCGACGGAGTTCGGGGTGAAGTATCAGTTCAGCGGGATTTTTGAGGCGCAGACGCAGCACTTTCGGTGGAGCTACGGGGCGCTGAACGCGTGGCTGTACGGAGTGGAGGCGGCGGAGTGGACGCGGTATTTTCCGTTTTTGCACCGCGGGGCGACGCCGGAGGTTCCGGCCGGGCATCTCGGTTTTGACGACGTGTATGGGGTGGGGGTGAACCTGCCGTTGGTGTGGCTTGCGTTGCTGGCGCCGTGGGCGGCGGGGCGGCGGGGTGACGGGGTACGCGGGCGACTGTGGGTGGGCCTGGGGGCGGCGGTGATGATCGCGGCCGGGACGGCCATTCCGTTGACGTTTTTTTACGCGGCGATGGCGCGGTATGGAGCGGATTTTCTGCCGGCGTGGTTGCTGTTGGCGATGATGGGCTGGATGGGCGTGCAGCGGTGGGTGCGGCTGAGCGGGCGGGGGCGGTGGCTCCGGGTGGCGGTGGGTGGGGGCGCGGTGGGGCTGGCGGTGGCTTCGATTTTTTTCGCGGTGCTGCTGAGTTTTGACGCGTATGGCAATTTGCGCCGGATGAGTCCGCGGGCCTATGCGCGGATCGCGACCTGGTGCAATTATCCGTCGTGGTGGGCGGAGCGACTGACGGGCGCGGAGCACGGGCCGGTGGAGCTGGCGTGGGACTTTTCGGCGAAACCCGCGGGGACGAAAGAGACGCTGGTGCGCACGGGCACGGTGGGGGCGCGCGACGAAGTTTTCCTGGTGCACGAGGGCGACGGACGGGCGCGGGTGGGGTTCACGCACGACGGCGGCGCGGGGCGGCTGAGCGAGGTGGTGGCGCTGGAGGCGCCCGCGGGAGCGCGGCTGCGGGTGGAGCTGGGGTCGCTTTATCCGCCGGAGGAGCATCCGTTTTTCGCGGGGATGAGTGCGGTGGAGCGGATCCGGTTGGCGCGGCGACTGGTGGTGAAGCGGGGCGAGGCGATGTTGCTGGAGGGGTATCAGCGATTCCATACGTCGTCGCCGGCGGACGTGGTGGCCCCGCGGGCGCGGCGCGTGGGCGGGATCGGCGAGATCCGGGCGGCGGCGCGGGCGGCCGGGATGGGCGCGGAGGCCGGGCCGGCGGAATTCGAGGCGATCCGCATGCGGGTGATTTTTCCGGCGGAGCGGGCGGCGGGGCGCGAGCCGCTGGTGGTGACGGGGGAGACGGGGCGCGGGGATTTTTTGTTTGTGGAGTATCTCGACGGCGGGCGCGTGCGCTTTGGTCTGGACCACTGGGGCAAGGCGACGGTGACGAGCGAGCCGGTGGCGGTGGAGGGAGGGAAGGCCCATGCGGTGACGGTGGCGTTGGGCTCGTTCCCGGGCGCGCGGAGCGCGGACGGGTTGGAGGTGCGGCTGGACGGGCGGACGGTGTGGACGCGGGAGGCGAAATTTTTTGCGGTGGGTGCGGAGGATGTGTTCGTGGGAAAAAATCCGATCGGCGGGACGGGCTGTGCCGAAACGTTTGGCGGGACGATTTTGGACGTGGTGCGCGGCGCGAAACCTGATTCCGTGCGGTGAGATGAAATTGATTTCCGACCGGGAGACGCAGAAGCGGGCCGCCCGATTCCTGGTGGTGGGGGGGACGTCGTTTGCCGTGCAGGTGGCGGTGATGAAAGTCGCGTCGGACGCGGTCGGACTGGGGACGAATGGGGCGTTTACGGTGTCGTTCGGGTGCTCGACGCTGACGCACTATCTGCTGAACCGGTTTTGGGCGCTGCCGAGCGCGCGGGTGGACACGTGGCGGCAGGCGAAGGAGTATCTCGGGACGGCGGCGATCAGTTGGGTGATCAATCTCGCGGTGTTTCGGCTGTGCCTGGACGGGTTCGGACTGGGGAAAGTGGGGGCGACGGCGGTGGCGGTGCCGCCTTCGACGGTGGTGGTTTTCCTGTTACTGAACTACCGGGTGTTTCGGGCGGGGGCGAAAAAACCGGGGGCGGCGGTGGCGGACCGCGGACCTAGAGTTTGAGGCCGCGCTCTTCGGGGACGATGCGGCGGAGGGTGTAGACGTCGGAGGCGGCGAGGGTGGCGCGGTGGCCGCCGAGGGTGGGCCAGGGATCCCACGGGGCGCTGAGGAGGCGGCCGGTGAGGCCGTCGCTGGCGGGGGAGAGGAGCCATTCGACGCAGTCGAGGGCGCGGGTGAGGGTGGCGGCGGCGACCGCGGGGGGGGCGGCCGCTTGTTTTTGGGCGGCGGCAAATTCGGCGGCGCCGACGACGGTGGGGCCGAGGGCGAGGACCTCGTCCGTGAGACGCGTGTGGATGGCGCCGGGGGCGAGGGCGTTGATGTCGAGGGGTTGGCCGCGGGATTCGTCGGCGATGGTTTCAACGAGGCGGACGATGGCGGTTTTGGCGACCCCGTAGGCGGAGAAGTGGGCGCGGGCCTTCGTGGCGCCGCCGCCGGAGAAGCAGATGATTTTTTTCCGGGAGGCGGTGAGCGAAGGTTGAGTGAGGAGCGGGGCGAAGGCGCGGAGGGCGAAGTAGGTGCCGTCGAGGTTGGCGCGGACGGTGGCGCTCCACTTCGCGGGATCGGCGGAGAGGGCGGGGGCGATTTCGCCCTGGAGGCCGGCGGCACAGACGAGGGCGTCGAGGTGCGGCCAGGTGGCGGCGACGGCGGAGGCCGCGGCGGCGACGGCGGAGTAGTCGGCGACGTCGCAGCGGGAGCAGCGGAAATTCGGCTGCTGGGCGGCGAAGGCGGACTGGTCGCTGCGGGCGAGACCCCAGACGTGGTGGCCGCGGGCGAGGAGGCGTTCGGCGAGGGCGCGGCCGATGCCGGTGCTGGAGCCGGTGACAACAATGTTCATGAGGTGGGCATTAACCGCGGATGAACCCGGATAGACTCGGGATTTTTTCGAAGAATGGAGGGCGAGCGCGAGCTATCCTAGAAGGCGCGCACGAAATTATAGGCACCCCAGAGAGTGACGAGGGGGCCGGCGATTTTCATGAAGAGGCCCCATTTCTGATGCCACGCGATGCTCTTTTCCGGGTGGCTGCTAGATCGGAAGAGCACACGTCTGAACTCCAGTCACCGGCTATGATCTCGTATGCCGTCTTCTGCTTG
>CAJAYO010000013.1 GCA_903948415.1 uncultured Opitutia bacterium
CTCAATGCGACCAGTTGACGCCAAACGTCCACAGCGAGCCATACTTGGTGGTCTGGAAAAACCGGGCGTGGCGCGGGGTGCTGGGGCCGTAGATTTCGGTCGTCGCGCCCTGGTCGGTGACGTTGCGCAGATTGGCATAGACCGAGAGGTTCTTGCGCACGGTGTATTCGCCGATCACGTCGACGAACGTGGACGGCGGCTGCCAGTTAAACGTGCCGGGTTCGATGCTGGCACCGGCCGTGACCGCGTTCAGCCGCGTGCGGCCGCGATGATTCGCATTCACCCGCAGGCTGTAGCTGTCGCGGGTGAAGCTGAGACCGGCACTGCCGCTGCGCGGAATGTAGCCCGCAAAATTTCCGCCCGTATCGCCCACCGCGCGCTGGGAAGTGCCGTTGGCGAAGACCTCGAAACCCCGGGCCCAATGCGGGAGAAAGGTGAGACTCTGGCGGTAGTTGAAGCTCACGCCCTCGAAGCGCACCGTGCCCGGAATATTGTATTGGGTCGAAACTCCGTAGCGGCCGTAGGCGTTCGGATCGAGACCGTAGGAGGCGAGGAATTCGGGCGTGGCCGCCTGCACGGTGCTGCCAAAAAAATTGCGCACGTCGCGCCGAAACGCCGCCACCGACACCACGCCGACGCCCTGGAAATAATGCTCCAGACGCAGGACGAGCGACTGGGCGGACCACGGATTGATATCGACGTTATTGACGACGATGCGGTTCGTCGCGCTGTCGCCGGCGCTGGTATCCGGCAGGCTCAGGCCGCCGGCATATTGGTTGTAGTCCGGCCGGCCGATGGACTCGTAGGCGGCCAGACGCCCGATCCAGTTTTCCCGGAGGGCGTAGCTCGCGTTGAGACTCGGGAAAAGCTTGTCGTAGGACTTTTCGATCGTGGACCCGCGTTCGATCCCGTTGGCGCTGCGCTTGGGATCCGTCAGCGGTCCCTGGGCTTGAACCTCGGTCTGCTCCCCGCGCACGCCGGCGACGATCTTCAGGCGTTGGTCGAGGAAGGCGAAATCCGAGCGCAGATACGGCGCAATCACCTGCTCCCGGGCAAACTTCGACGTCGCCGCGCGGTTGCGCGCGATCGTGTTCGCATTGGACGTGAAATAGGTCGGCTGCGCCTGGGCGTGCTCCCACACCTTGCGATTGCTGGGGGCCTCGGAGGCGGCAAACCCGTAGGGCATCACCCGCTGCGAAAAAACCGGATCGAGAAACGGCGCGAGCAAATCATCGCCCGTAACCGGCGTGGTGCTGGTGACGCGGTCCGCTCCGACGTAGGTGTAGGTCGCGGAGTTGTCCGTGATGTCGCGCACGCCCTCCTGGAGGTTGAATCCCGCTTTCAAGGTCACCGGGATTTTCGTCGCGAGCTTCCGGCTCACACTGCCGTAGGCGGTCTTCTGCGTGTCGTGGGTGGCGTTCTGCTGGCTCGCTGCCGACGTGAGGGCGTAGTTGGCGATGAGGTAGGGGTTCACGTCAGCACCGGTCGCGTTCTTCACCGTGATCGTGCCGGGACGCAGGTAGGTGACATCGTCAAACGACACGGTCAGGCCGCTGCGAGTCGCATTCACGGCACGGAAATACCCCTGGTTGGTGTCGTGATTGTCGTCCGTCGCCGACGAGTAGCCCAGGCCGAGGTCGGCCTTCCACTCGCGCCCCTGATGCTTCCATACGACGCTCGGCATATAGGTGCGATTGAAACGATTTCGTTCGTTGTGGATCATCGAGACGTTGCCCGCACCCGTGTTGCCGCGGACAGAGGTCGAGGAGAAGCCGCCGGGCTGAACCGCACCGGGGTTGAACGTCAGCGAGTGCAGCACGAACTGCACATCGAAGGAGGAATACAGGAAGCCCACGGACACGCGGTCGTTCTCCGACAACTTGAAGTCAAAGGAGCCGGCCAGCGATTTGCGCGCCGTAATCTTGGGCTGATCCTCCACCCGGTAGGACGACAAATAGGGCTGCGAAAACGCCGTCGCCGGGAAGGCCGTGCCGGCGGTGGCGACCCCTGTGCCGCGCCAGGTGGCCTGCGAGCGATCCTGCGCCGAATAGCTGGTGGAGTCACCGGCCGAAATCGAGAAACCGAATTTCTTGTTCACCGGCGCCGAGTAGGAAAAATCGAATCCCGGATAAACGTTGCGCGTCGGGCTTGGCCTGGCCCCCGGAGTCCGGCTGAAGCTCTTCGCGTTGTCGCGCATGCTGAAATAGACGTTGGCCTGAAACAAGGGCTTGGCGCGCTCGAAGGAACTGCGCGTCACCATGTTCACCGTGCCCGCGAGCGCGGAGGCCGGGGACTCGGGCGTGGGCGTGTTCAGCACCTCGATCCGCGAGAGGTTGTTGATCGAAACCATGTCCGCCATGACCGTGCGGTTGGTTCTGCCGCCGTCGGCGGAGGCGAGATTGAAGCTGTCGATCGTGACCGGCACATAGTCGGACGGAACGCCGTCGATCGAGATGCCCCGGGCATTTCCGCCGGTGTAGCTGATCGTGATTCCGGGCAGAAATTTCAGGAACTCGGCGGTGTTGCCCTCGGCCACATTGCCAAACTGCTCCGTCGACACGACCTGCTTGATGTTGGGCGCGAACCGCTGCTCGTTGATGGCGAGGGCCGAGGCATCCATCTCGCGTGAGGAGGAGACCTGAAATTGGGCCAACTGCACGACGTCGCCGCTCTTGGGTGACACGCCCAGCGCAATCGTGAGTTCGGTGGCCTTGCCCGCCGAAATTTCGGCGGAGCGCACGTCGCGCGGCAGGCCCGTATAGAACGTCTGCACCTTCACCGCGCCCGGCGGCACCTGCGTCAGGCGGAAATTGCCCGCGGCGTCGGTGAGCGTGACGAGTCCGGTGCCTTCGATCGAAATACGGGCCCCCTCGACATACTGGGCATTGCGCTCGTTGAGCACGCGACCCTGCAGCGTACCGGTGTTTTCCGGGATGGCCGGCCCTTGGGCTTGGGTCGAGGATACGGCGAGCGCGAGCCAGGCTCCGAGCACGCTGAAGATATTTGGTTTTTTCATGGGGGATTCGGGGAAAGTTTTCTGGGGGTTCGGGGCCTGACTGGATTTTGCGGCGGGCGATTCCTCGTGGCCCGCCCGGTTTACCATCAACGCCCCCGACTTGGCGTCCTCGGCGACGACCAGTCCGGTGTTGGCGACGAGGCGCGCGAGCGCCTCCCGCACGGTGTACTCGCCCCGGACCGGATTGGTCGTCACGCCGCGGACGGCATCGACCAGAAACAAGACCTGCCGGCCCGATTCCTCGGCGAAGCGCTTCAGGTTACTCACGGCATCGCCCGCGGCGATATCGTAGCTCTGGCGCGACGCCTCGCCGGCCTGGACGGGCGCGATCGCGCACGTCAGAGCGCACACGGCGAAAGCCGCGGCCGAGCCGGGGGGAAGCAGGGGTTTCATCAACAGGAACAGTGGGAACGCCCCTGAGACGCAGCCCCGGACGAAACGGGTTATCCGTGTTCGCATGTTTTTTTCGCCGCAGCTGGCGAACGCCCTAACGCGCCGCGCGCAACACCACCGTGGTTTCGTCCCGCCGCTCGACCGTGATCGTGCCGCTGCCCTCGAGCAGGCGGACAAAGCCCTCGACGTTGTCGGCCGCGAACGTCCCCCCCACCGGGCGCTCGGCGAGCGCGGCATCCCCGAGGAGGAGTTGGAGCCGGTTGCGACGGTTGAACTGCGCGACGACATCGCGCAGCGGCGTCTCGGAAAACACGAGCTTGCGCTCCTGCCAGGAGAGGGCGGCGCGCAGCGTGTCGGCGTTGATTTTTTCGACGACGGGCGCGGGAGCCGACGGAATGGAGGCGACGGATTTTGGCGGTGCGAAGGCGATGAGGGCGCGTTCGTTGGCGGCGAGGAGTGTATCAGAAGGTGGAACGCGTTGACCCCAACGCGTTGGTTTGACCTCGGCGCCCGCAGCCAGCGCGTTGGGGACAACGCGCTCCACCTCGGACACCGCCACTTTGCCTTCCGTCACGAGCACCTCGACGGCCGTGGCCGCGAGCCGCACGTTGAACGCCGTGCCGACCGCCCGCACGGCGACACCGTGGGCGGAGACGATGAAGGGCCGCGCGGGATCGTGCGCGACGGTGAAATGCGCCTCGCCCTGCACGAGCGCGACGCGACGCTCGCCCGGCAACAGGTCGACGCGCACCTCGGAGTTCGCGTTGAGTTCGACGACGGAGCCGTCGGCGAGCACGACGCGCTCATAGCCGCCGGTCGAGGTCGCGTAGAGCTGCGCGGAGGGTTGCAGGCGGGCCCATTGCCACCAGCCGAAAGCCGCGAGGGCCAGGGCCGCGGCCATCGCGCCAACCACCCGCAGAACGGGAAATTTCTTCACCGGCGCCATCACGCGCGGCTTCACCGGAAACTCCACCACGGGCTGCAACTCCGCGCGCACGAGCGGCATCTTTTCGAGCAGGGCACACGCCGCTTCGAGGCGCGCGACCGCGGCGGCGTGGCGCGGATCAGCGCGGCACCAGCGCTCGAAGTCGCGCTTCTGGGCGGTCGAAAAACCCGCCGCGCGCTCGGTCAACCAGTTCGCGGCAACTTCCTCGATCGGATCGTCGTGTTCCGGTGATTCGGTCATGGGGAAGCCTCCGCAGACGAGGACGGCGGCGGCGTGTCCAACAGCCCGCGCTCCGCGAAAAACGCGGCGCAGCGCCGCATGCCTTTTGCCATGTGCACCTTCACGGTCTCGGCCGAGATGCCGAGTTGCACGGCGATTTCCTTGTAGGCGAGACCGTCGAGATAGCGCAGCATGATGACTTGGCGGCAACGGTCGGGCAGCGCGCGCACGGCGTCGGCGAGCACTTCGAGCTCGTAGCTTTGATCGATCAGCTCCCCCACCCCCGGCCGGTCCTCCAAGACGGTGAGCTCGACCAAATCCGTCACGGCCTCGGTCGGCTTCGCGCCGCGACGGCGGAACAGATCGAAGGCGGCGTTGCGCGCGGCGGTGAAGAGAAACGCTTTCGGGTAGCGCACCCCGCCGTTGCCCTGGGCGCGGAGGAGGCGGGCGTAGGTTTCCTGCACCAGATCGTCGTGGTCGCCCAGCGTCGGAAAACGCGCCTGCAAGTAAGCCCGCAGCGCCGGTTCATGGGGCTGCACTTCCTCGGTAAACCAACGGGCGTGTTCGGACGGGGGCATGGGGCGGGGCGAGGAAAAGCCATCCTCCCCGCCCCCCGGTCTGTCGAGGGGATTTTCAGCCAAACCACCCTCGCGAAACTATTTTTCGCCGCGGATAACCCAAAAGCGCGCGCACTGCGTCTCATCCCTTGGGCCCGGAGCGCGGGGCGGGGGGCGACGGCTCACGCCAGCTCCCAGCCCTTGCGATAGGCGCGGCGGATGAGCGGAGCGGCTTCGGGGGCGTTTTTCGCGACCATGTTTTTCGCATCCCACTCCACGCGTTTGCCGAGGCGCAGCGCGACATTGCCGAGCAGCACGGTTTCGCTGAACGGACCCGACGCCGCGAAATTCGAGAGCGCCGGCGTGCCGGTCTTGATCGCGCTGAGCCACTCGACATAGGGGCCGCCACCGTCTTCGCCTTTGCCGTCCTGCGTGCCGCCGGGGACGCGCGCGAGGGTTTTCGGCGGGGCGGGAAAATCGAGCCCGATCGCGTCGGGCTTGAAAACCCAGTCCTGCCGCGAACGTCCGAAAAACATCCGGCCTTTTTCGCCCACGAGCACGAGGTCGAAGCGGCGGAACACATGGTCCGCCGTCGGAAAATCGCCTTTCCACACCGCCTCGGGCGGGGCGTTGAGGTAGACGCCTTCTTTGGCGACGACGCCGTCATACCACATGAATTTCACCGGGCCGCCGAGGACGCTCGTGGGAAACTGATACGTGATGGTGGAACGATGGGGCGCAGCGATGGCCGTGCCGCCCTCGTGCCAGCTGTCGACGGAGGTGGGCGACGTGAGGCCGAGGGCCCAGTAAGGCATGTCCATGATGTGGCAGCCCATGTCGCCGAGGGCGCCGGCGCCGAAATCCCAATAGCCGCGCCAGTTGAACGGCGCGATCGTCGCACTGTAGTCGTGGAACGGGGCCGGCCCGATCCACTGGTTCCAATCGAGGGCCTTCGGCACCGGCTCGGCCTTGGGCCACTCCTTCATGCCCTGCGGCCAGATCGGGCGGTTGGTCCAGGCGTGGACTTCGGTGACGCGGCCGAGGACGCCGGCGCGGATGAGTTCGACGCCACGGCGGATGGGCTCGCCCGCGTGGGCCTGGTTGCCCATCTGCGTTTGCACCTTGGTTTCCGCCGCGACTTCGGCGAGGCGCCGGGCTTCCCAGACCGAGTGCGAAATCGGTTTCTGGCAGTAGACGTGTTTGCCCTTCCGCATCGCGAGCATCGCCGCGTGGAAGTGGTGGTGGTCGGGCGTCGAGACGGTGACGGCGTCGATGCCGCTCATCGTCGCGATCATTTCGCGGTAGTCGGTGAAGAGCTTCGCGCCGGGGAACCGGTCGGGCATGGTGTCGCCGGCCTTCGCTTTTTTCTTCCGGGTGAGCTCGGGGTTGCGCGGGTTGGCGACGTCACACAGCGCGACGATTTCCGCGCCGGCGGCGGAGACCGCCATGGTGTCGACCTGGCCCTTGCCGTTGACGCCGATGGCGCCGATCTGAATGCGGTCATTGGCGCCGCGCGCCGAAGCCGGGAGAATATGGAAACCGAGGGTGGCGACGGCGGAAGCGCGGAGGAAGTCGCGGCGGGTGGGCTGGAAAGGTGTCATCGGGGTCAGGCGGGATGGCTGCGGCGCGGGCGTCACTTCTTCTGCGGACCGTAGCCGGCGGCCGGGCGGCCGTCATCCGCGAGTTTGCCGGCGGCCCAGAGGACGCCGCGGGTGACGAGCTCGAGGTAGCGGGCGTCCGCGACGGTCTCGTTCATGTGGCCGAGGGTGGTGCTGAAGACGCGCGCCTGCTTCGGGCCGTAAAGATTGGTCCAGACCACCACCGCTTCGTTGTCGGTTTTGGTGCCCTTCTTGTCGGTCGTCGTCTGAAAACCCGTGGCGAGGGAGCGGTGGCCGGCAAACAGCTTCGGATCCTGCACATTGTTGTAGAGTTCCTCTTTGCCGGTGACCCAGTTTTCGAGGCCCTTCGTGATGGGGCTGCCCGAAGCGGTGAACGAAATCTTGATCGGCTCTTTCGGACCATGGCGGCTCGACTGCAGGCCGAGGAAATCAAACCAGAGTGCGTCGGCGGAACCGGGGGCCATCGGGCGGGCGTAGTCTTTGGTCACGCGGTAGCTGTGCATGGCACAGTGGAGATTCACGCCGGGCAGACCGGCGAGGTGCGGCGCGAGCACGTTTTTCACCATCTCGGGATCGGAGATGTCGGCGGCGCATTCGTCGTGGATCACGAGGTCGTAGCCTTTCGCGTAGTCGGCGTTGGTGTGCGCCGGGAAAGCGGGGCGCGTGGTTTTGTCCGCGGTGTGCATGTGGTCGACGACGACATTGGCGCGGGCCTCCAGGCCGTTTTTCAGGAGATCTTTCTGCGCCACGTAATCGTGGCAGCAGCCGCCGGTGAGGAGGAGAATCTTCAGCGGCTTGGGCGCGGCGGCGGCGAAGGCGAGACCGGGGAGCGCAAGAGCGGCGACGAAGACGAGACGGCGGAGGGAGGGTAACATGGTGACGAGGGAGACGAACCAGAGGGGTGAGAGGGAGCGAGGAACTCAGTCGAAGATCGGAAAAAACGTGTTGAAAGCAATCTCGCCGAAGTGGCCGGGGTCGTTGAAGCGGCGGCGGCGGTCGAGGGCGTCGATGGCCGCCATCTCGACGGGGGTGAGCGCGAAATCAAACAGCGCGAGGTTTTCGGCAAGGCGGGCGGGCGTCTGCGTCTTCGGAATCACGGCGCACCCGCGCTGCACGCCCCAGCGGAGCGTGATTTGCGCGGGAGTGCGGCGATGCGCGGCGGCGATCGCCGTGACGACCGGATCGTGGAGGACGTTTTCATCGGGCCGGGCCATGCCGATGGATGCGTAGGACGGCGAACCGAGCGGAGAAAACGCGGTGACGGCGATTTTCTCCTGCGCGCAATAGCGCAGCATGCGGGGCTGCGTGAGATACGGATGCAGCTCGATCTGGTGGACCGTCGGGCGGATCGCGCAGGTGGTGAGGACCTCGCGGAGCATCGAGATCGGGAGATTGCAGACGCCGAGGTGCTTCACGAGGCCGGCGCGGTGCAGTTCCTCCATCGCGGCCCACGTCTCGGCGTAGGGGACGGAGATCGGTTTCATCGCGGGCGCCGCGGCCTGCGGATCGTGGAACCACTCCGGCGGATAGCGCACGTCGAAGGGCACGAACGCGAGCGCGATGGGAAAATGGACGAGGTAGAGATCCAGGTAATCGAGACGCAGGTCGCGCAACGACCGCTCGCACGCGGCCCGCACGTGCTTCGGTTCATGGTAAGTGTTCCAGAGTTTCGAGGTGACCCACAGGTCCTCGCGACGGCAGAGACCGGCGCTCAATGCGGCGGAAATCCCGGCGCCGACTTCCGCTTCGTTCCCGTAGTCGCAGGCGCAATCCAAGTGGCGGTAGCCGGCGCGGATCGCCTCCTGCACCTGCGTGGGTGCGGCGGGTTTGGGCATCTTCCAGAAACCGAGTCCGACCGAGGGAAACAGGCCGCCGTCGGCGAGCGGAATCACCGGGGCAAAGGAGGGAGACGAGGGGACCATGGCACCACCAGAGTCGCTCGCCGGCGCGAAGTCAGGGCGAATTTTGTCCGACCCGACGCCGACGGAGACGCGAGCGCGGCCGTCGGTGGGTGCGCCCGCGCCGCGTCAGAACCACTTCACTTTGCGCATGTCGCCGCTCTCGAGGTAGGCGAGGTGCATGCTAAAGGCGTTGTGCAGGGTCTGCGGCACATGGCCCTTGGCGGAAATGTTCAGGTAGGCGTGAAGGAGCTCGCGGTAGTCGGGATGCACGCAGTTTTCGATCATGAGCCGCGCGCGGTCGTGCGGCGATTTGCCGCGCAGGTCGGCGATGCCGTGCTCGGTGACCACGATCTGCACCGAGTGTTCGCTGTGGTCGAGGTGGGTCACCAGCGGGACGATCGTGCTGATCGCGCCCTGCTTGGCCATGGACGGGCACGTGTAGATTGAGATATGGGCGTTGCGCGTGAAATCGCCCGAGCCACCGATGCCGTTCATCAGATCGCGGCCCATCACGTGTGTGCTGTTCACGTTGCCGAAGAGGTCGATCTCGATGGCGGTGTTGATCGTGATCAGGCCGAGGCGGCGGATGAGTTCTGGACTGTTGCTGATTTCCTGCGGGCGGAGCACCATCCGCGGTCGGTAGAACTCGAGTTCGTCGTAGACTTTTTTCAGCTGCGGCTGGCTCAACGTCAGCGAACACCCGCTGGCAAACTCGCACTTGCCGCTGCGCAGCAGGTCGACGACCGAATCCTGGATCACTTCCGTGTACATGGTGAACGGCGGGATGCCGGGATTGGCGCCCAACGCGCCGATCACGGCGTTGGCGATGTTGCCCACGCCGGACTGCAACGGCAAAAACGACGCCGGCAGCCGCCCCGACTTGATTTCGTCGGCGAGGAATTGGGCCACATGGTGGCCGATGCGGTCCGTCACGGCGTCCGGCGCGTCGAAACCGCCGGTCTCGTCGGGCAGGTCGGTCAGGACGACGCCCGCGATCTTGTTCGGGTTCACCTTGATGAAGCTCGAGCCGATGCGGTCCGTCGGCGCGTAGAGCGGAATCTCGCGGCGGCGGGGCGGGTCGGCCGGTTCATACAAATCGTGGAACCCCATCAGGTCGCCCGGATGGTGCGCGTTGAGCTCGATCAGAATCTTGTCCGCCACCCGCACGAACGTGTTGGCGGCGCCCACCGCGGTGCTCAGCACGATCTCCCCGTTGGGCGACACGTGGCTCGCCTCGATGATGGCCCAGTGCACGGGGCCAAACACCCCGCTGCGCACCGTGGGCTGGACGGCCGAAAGGTGCAGATCGAAGAAACGGGTCTTACCTTCGTTGATCGACTTCCGCAGGATCGGATCGGACTGATAGGGCGTGCGCCATTCGATCGCTTCGGCGGCCGCGAGCGCGCCGTCGAGGGATTTGCCGGTCGAGGCGCCCGTGATCACGCCCAGCTTGAACGGCCGGCCGGCCGCGTGCTCCGCAGTCGCACGCGCGGCGATCGCCAGCGGGATGACCTTGCAGGCGCCGGCGGCGGTGAAGCCCCCGAATCCGATGGTATCCTTGTCGTGGATGAGGGCGGCGGCCTCGTCGGGCGTGAGCGTCGGGAACGGAGCTTTCATGGTCTGAGAGGAAGAAGGAAGCGGGGGCGGTCACTTTGACAGACCCGGCCGGGTCCGGCTGCGCAACGCTTGCCACAGGCCGCGCGAAAGTTGCGAACCCCAGCCCACCTCTGCCGCAACGGCGCGGCCCGGGAACCCGGCCGCCGCCGGTCCCGCCGGCCTTGGGGTGGGCGAAGTTCGCCCCCCACGCGATTTTGCTTTCTCCGCACCCCGCGAGCCGGTTCTCTGTGCCCCCATGTTTTCGCGGACCCACCCCGCCGTCGCCGCCGTTATGCTGACGGCCTCCCTTCACGCCGCCCCCGTCGACTACGTGAAGGACGTGAAGCCTGTGCTCGCGCAGCACTGCTACCGCTGCCACGGCGCTTCCCAGCAGAAATCCAGCATGCGGGCCGACACCGCGGCGTTTCTGCGGACCGGCGGGGACAGCGGTCCCTCGATAGTCGCAGGCAAGGCCGACGAGAGTCTGCTGCTCCAAACCATCCTCGGCACGCACGACGATATCTCGCGCATGCCCTACAAGAAACCAGCGCTGGCCGACGCGCAGATCGCCACGATCCGCACCTGGATCAACGAGGGCGCCGTCGCCCCGGCCAACGAAGAACCCGAGAAAAACCTTCACTGGGCCTTCGTCGCACCGGTGCGCACCGATCCGCCCGCGGCCAAGGCGGCGCCGGCCGGCTGGGCGCGCAACCCGATCGACGCCTTTGTCCTCGCCCGGCTCGAACACGAAAAAACTCCGATCGCGCCCTCCCCCGAGGCCGACCGCGTCACCCTGCTCCGCCGCGTCAGTCTCGATCTCATCGGACTCCCGCCCACGCCCACCGAGGTCGACGCGTTTCTCGCCGACCGCTCGCCCGAGGCCTACGACCGCGTCGTCGCGCGCCTCCTCGCCTCCCCGCACCACGGCGAACGCTGGGCGCGCCCGTGGCTCGACGTCGCCCGCTACGCCGACTCCAACGGCTACTCCATCGACGCCCCGCGCCAGATCTGGAAATACCGCGACTGGGTCGTCGCCGCCCTGAACCGCGACCTCCCCTACGACCAGTTCGTCATCGAACAACTCGGCGGCGACCTGCTGCCCGGCGCCACCATCGACCAAAAAGTGGCCACCGGTTTCAACCGCAACACCCAGATCAACCAGGAGGGCGGCATCGACCCCGAGCAGTTCCGCATCGAGTCGGTCATGGACCGCGTGAGCACCTTCGGCACCGCCTTCCTCGGCCTCACCGTCGGCTGCGCCCAATGTCACGACCACAAGTTCGACCCGATCTCCCACCGCGAATACTACCAGCTCTACGCGATCTTCAACAACTCGGCCGACGACGGCCACGGCAAGAGCACCCCCGGCAGCACCCTGGCCTTCCCCGGGGAAAACACGGCCGACGAGACGGCCCTGCGCGAACTCGAGGGCCAGCAGGCCGTCTTCGAAAAATACCTCGACGAGCACAGCGCACCGGTGGTGGCCTGGCTCGCCACGCTCGACGGCCTGGGCAAAACCAAACTCGGCGGCACCGCCCGCGAAGCGCTCGGCGTCGCGTGGGCCGAGCTGACCTTCGCGCAGAAGCGGGCCGTGTTCGCCGCCTACCCGCAGGCCGAAGCCGAGTTCAAGACCCGCAACCTCAAGCTGTCCGGGCTCGAACGCCGTGCGTCCCGCCGCCTCACGACGCTGGTGATGTCCGAGCTGAAAACTCCCCGCGAGAGCGTGATCTTCATCAAGGGCGACTTCACCCGCCGCGGCGATCCCGTGCAGCCCGGCACCCCCGCCATCCTCCCGCCCAGCGCCGTCGAAAAACCCAACCGCCTCGACCTCGCGCGCTGGCTCTTCCAGCCCGACCACCCCCTCACCGCCCGCGTGATGGTCAACCGCATCTGGCAGCAGTATTTCGGCCGCGGCCTCGTCGAGACCGAAAACGACTTCGGCACCCAGGGCCTCGCACCCTCGCATCCCGCCCTCCTCGACTTCCTCGCGACCGAGTTCGTCGCGCAACAGTGGAGCATGAAAGCCCTCCATCGCCTCATCGTCACCTCCGCCGCCTACCGCCAGTCCTCGCACGCGCGCCCCGACCTCCACGTCGTCGATCCCGTCAACCAACTCCTCGCCCACCAGTCGCGCCTCCGCCTCGACGCCGAGATCGTCCGCGACGTCGCCCTCGCCGCCAGCGGTCTGCTCGCGCCCAAACTCGGCGGCCCGCCCGTTTACCCGCCCCAGCCCGACGGCGTGATGAACCTCGGCCAGAACCGCCGGCCGTGGAACGCGAGCACCGGCGAAGACCGCTACCGCCGCGGACTCTACACGCATTACTGGCGCGCCACGCCCCACCCGGCCGTCGCGGTCTTCGACGCCGCCGACAGCTTCAGCGCCTGCACGCGTCGCCTCCGCTCCAACACCCCGCTTCAGGCCCTCACTCTCCTCAACGACCAGCAGTTCTTCGAATTCGCCGGCGCCCTCGCGCAGCGCATCCAGCGCGA
The DNA here is from genome assembly GCA_903948415.1 of uncultured Opitutia bacterium. GTDB lineage: Bacteria > Verrucomicrobiota > Verrucomicrobiia > Opitutales > Opitutaceae > GAS368. The sequence continues at coordinate 12,738 of CAJAYO010000013.1, forward strand.
CGGCGGCGCCGACGACGCCGCGCGCCTCGACTACGCCTTCCGCCTGTGCGTCGCGCGTCCGCCCCACGCCCAGGAGCACACGCGCCTCCTCGCCCTCCTCACCGACCTCCGCACGCCCAACGCGAAAGACCCCGCCGCCTCCGACCAGGAAGCCTGGACGACCGTCGCCCGCGTGCTCCTCAACTTGGACGAAACCATCACGCGCGAATGAAGGCCTCGGCCGCCATCCTCTTTCGGCCGGATCGAGTGGCCCGGGCTTTCCAGCCCGTGTCCTTGCCGGCGCGCTCCACGGGCTGGAAAGCCCGTACCACCGCGGCCACCCCGCGCGCAGCCACCTCGCTATGAACGCCCTCCCTCCTCTCGATCCCGCCCAGCACTTCACCCACGTCACGCGCCGGCACTTCCTCAGCCGCTGCACGATGGGCCTCGGCGGGATCGCGCTCGCCTCGCTCTTCGGTCGCCACGAACTCTACGGCGCCGACGGCGAACTGGTTTCCTCGGGCGCGTTGCCCAACCCCATGGCGCCCCGCGCGCCGATGTTCGCGCCGAAGGCCAAGAACGTCATCTTCCTCTTCATGGCCGGCGGCCCGAGCCAGCTGGAGCTGTTCGACTACAAGCCGCGCCTCATTGAGCTCAACGGCCAGCCCGTCCCGCCGTCGCTCATCGAGGGCAAGCGGTTCGCGTTCATGGACACGAGCCACGGCACCAAACTCCTCGGCACGCGCCGCGAGTTCAAACAACACGGCAAGAGTGGCGCGTGGGTGTCCGACCTGTTCCCCTACACGGCCGGGATTGTCGACGACATCACGCTCGTGAAGTCCTGCGCGGCCGAACTCTTCAATCACGCGCCGGCAAAACTCTTCATGAACACCGGCTCGGGCCAGTTCGGCCGCCCGAGCATGGGCTCGTGGGTCACCTACGGCCTCGGCAGCGAGTCGCAAGACCTGCCCGGTTTCGTCGTCCTGCAGTCCGGCCCGCGTGGTCCGCGCGGCGGCGGCGTCAACTGGGGCAGCGGTTTTCTGCCGACGACGTTTCAGGGCGTGCCCCTGCGGGGCAGCGGCGATCCGATCCTCAATCTCACCAACCCCGCCGGCATCACCGCCGGCCGCCAACGCCAGGCCATCGACGCGATCCGCGACCTGAATCTTTCCCGCGCCGTCGAGACCGGCGATCCCGAGATCACCACGCGCATCGCCTCCTACGAAATGGCGAGCCGCATGCAGTCCAGCGCGCCCGAACTGATCGACCTCAGCAAAGAGAGCGAAGCGACACTGAAACTCTACGGCATCGAAAAAGACACCCCCTCTTTTGCCCGCAACTGCCTGCTCGCCCGCCGCCTCGTCGAGCGCGGCACGCGTTTCGTGCAGCTTTACCACACCAACTGGGACAGCCACGGCGGCCCCGGCGAAAACCTCCAGAGCGATTTCGAAAAACGCTGCCACGAGGTCGACCAAGGTCAGGCCGCGCTCGTGCAGGATCTCAAACAACGCGGGCTCCTCAAAGACACGCTGGTGATTTGGGGCGGCGAGTTCGGTCGCACGCCGATGGGCGAAAACCGCGACACCACCGGCCGCAACCACCACATCGACGCGTTCACGATGTGGTTCGCCGGCGGCGGCACCAAGCCCGGGATCACGGTCGGCGAGACCGACGAACTCGGCTTCAACTCCGTCTCCCACCGTGCGCACGTGCACGACATCCACGCGACGATGCTCCACCTCCTCGGCATCGACCACACGAAACTCACCTTCCGATTCCAAGGCCGCGACTTCCGCCTGACCGACGTGCACGGCACCGTGGTTAAGCCAATGCTGGCCTAGCCCGCATCAATCACACTTTCCTGAAGAAATTCCTTTTTCACAGAGCGCACAGAGGTCCAAACCGAGGACACGGAGCCAAACACCTTGTCC
>CAJAYO010000014.1 GCA_903948415.1 uncultured Opitutia bacterium
CCGACCTCGGAATCAAAGGAAGCCGAGGTTGGGTTTCGCGAAGCGGCCGATGTTGGGGAAAACGGTGGGGAGGTCGGTGGTGCTGACGCCGAACCAGGTCGCGAGGGTGGCGGCGTATTCGTCGACACTGGTCGTGGGAATCCAGCGGCCCTGGGTGGTATCGTCGGGGCCGTTGACGGTGAGCGTGGGCATTTTGCCGTAGAGTTCGGTGCCTTTGACGGCGCCGCCGACGACGAAGTGGTGGCTGCCCCAGCCGTGGTCGGAGCCGTCGCCGTTGGAGCGGAAGGTGCGGCCGAAGTCGGAGGCGGTGAAGGTGGTGACCTGGTTGGAGACGCCGAGTTCGACGGTGGCTTTGTAGAAGGCGTCGACGGCCTGGCTGATTTGCATGAGCAGGCCGGCGTGGGTGCCGACGGTGGGCGTGGTGTTGTCGAGCTGGGCGGCGTGGGTGTCCCAGCCGCCGAGTTGGACGAAGAAGATCTGGCGTTTGAGGCCGAGGGTGGGGGAGGCGGCGATGAGGCGTGCAGCCATCTTGAGCTGGTTGCCGGCGCTGGTGCTGGGGAAGACGGTGGCGAGGGTGCCGGAGGCGGCGAGGACGGTGTTGAGGAGGTCGGCGCTGACGATGGCCTCGCCGGAGGCGGTGGCGAAGGCGGTCTCGAAGAGGGAGGACTGGCTTTGGGCGAAAATGTCCTTTTGGGCGCGGAAGCGGATGGTGTCGAGGGTGGTGGGATTGAGGCTGGAGGTGGTGCCGGCGAGGGAGACGGCGCCGCCGGTGTTGATGGCGTATTGGCTGACCTTGGCGCCGACCTGGAAGGTGTTTTTGCCGGCGAGGCTGATGGACATCGAGATCTTGTCGCTCGTGTTGAAGGCGTTGAGGAGGTCGGCGGTGCGGCCGCCCCAGCCGGTGGAGGTGGGCTTGTCGGGGACGCTGTGCTGCCACTGGACCTGTTGGTCGCTGTGGGAGAAGAGTTGGGGCGGGAGCGGGACGGTGCCGCGGGAATATTGGTTCTTCGTGGTGGGGTAAACGAGGGTGCCGGTGTTGGCGAGGAGCGCGGCCTGGCCGGAGTCGAAGAGGCGGTGGAGCTCGGCGACGGAAGGGTGGAGGCCCCAGGAGCGGCCGTCGGAGGTTTTGGGGGCGAGGGGGAGGAGGCTGGCCTCGGGCAGGGCGAGGTTGGAGCGGGCGGACTTGTAGGCGTTGTAGCCGGAGCCCATGGGGATGATGAGATTGTTGGCGTCGTTGCCGCCGTTGAGGAAGAGGCAGACGAGGGCTTTGTAATCGCCGGTGATGGGGGCGCCGGCGACGGAGGGGAGCTGGGGGCCGTTGGTGGGGCTGGCGGCGGCGCCCATGAGGCGGAGGCTGCCAAGGGCGGAGAGGAGCCCGGTGGCGCCGACCGCGGCGCAGCAGGCGCTGCCAAGGAATTCGCGGCGGGAGACTTCGGGGGCGGATTTTTTGCTCATGGGGGGCGGGCGGTGAGAAGGAGAAAGGGCGAGGGAGAGAGACGGGAGAAGGGGAGAAATTGAGGCAAAACCGGGCGGACTGAAGTCCGCCCTACTTCTGGATGGCGGCGGCGGGGGAGGTGAGGACGAGGAGAATCGCGGACTTGGCGCGGTCGGTGGTCGTGGTGGCCGTGGGGAGGGCGGCGAGCGCGGCGACGATGCGGGTGCGGGCGTCGGTGGGGAGCGTGCCGGCGCAGAGGAGGCGGTTGAGGTGATCGACGAGGGCCGTGGGGGTCGGGACGAGGGATTCCTCGTAGGTGGTGTTCAAAATCAGGGCGTAGGGGGCGGCCGCGGTGGGGACGCCGCCGGAAGTGGGGATGGCCGAGTTGACGAAATTACGGAGGTAGTTGGGGACGCCGATGGCGAAGTTATCGTCGGTGATTTCGAACTCCGGAGCGACGAGGCCAGCGGCGGCGAGAGGGCCGGGGAGAACGTAGTCGGAGTGATAGAAATTGAAGACGGTGGGGGAACGGAGGGCGGCTTGGGCGATGCTGCCGATGGCGCTGTAGACGAGCGTCGCGGAGTTGACGGTGGAGGTGCCGCCGGCTCCGGGGACGCGGTCGGCCGCGGCGGGGAGGGGCGTGGAGCCGGTGATAAAGGTGCCGTCCGTGAGGGTGTGGCGATAACCGAGGAAGCGTCCGCTGGTGGAGGAGGCGCCGAAGCTGCGGAGCAGGCCGGTCATGCGGAGGAGAGGTTCCTTGAGTTTGCCGTAGGCGAGGTTGCTGGCGACGGCGGGCGAGCGGGCTTCGTAATCGGTGAGGATGGCGCGGACGACAGCGCCGAGGTTACCGCGGGTGCCGGTGCCGTCGTTGGCGAAGGCTTGGGCGACGCGGTAGACGTAGGCGGGGCTCGGGTTGCTGGTGGTGAGGCGCTGGATGAGGAAGCGCGAGACGAAGGGGCCGGTGTTGGGGTGGGTGAAGAGGGCGTCGAGGGCTAACTTCAGGTCGTTGGGGCCGGAGGCGGCCGAGGTGTCGGCGGGGATGGTGGCGAGGCTTGTGAGGTTCAGATTTTTCGCGGTGTTGTCGTGGAACGCGGGGAAGATCTGCATCGGGGTGATGTAGTTGGCGCCGGCGGAGCGAAAGTTGGCGAGGTTCGTGGAGGGGTAGGCCCAGCCAGTGAAAACCTTGGCCATTTCCGTGATCGTGTTTTGGTCGTAGGTCGGGACCGGGAGGCCGTCGGCGCCGAGGGCGAGGGTGCCGTCGGGGTTGAGTTGAACGAGGCCGATGGTAAAGAGCTGCATGACCTCGCGGGCGTAGTTTTCGTCGGGCGTGGTGAGGGTGGCGCCGGAGGAATCGAAGGTGGCCTTGGAGTTGCGGAGGGAGCTGAGATATTCGCCCATGAGGGGACTGAGGGTGACTTTTTCGAGCAGGGTGCGGTAGTTGCCGAAGGCGCCGTTGCCGAGGATGTCGTAGTAGTTGGCGAGGGGTTCGGCGCGGCTGTCGTCGCCGAGGGAGATGTCGGAAACGACGAGGATTTGACTGAGGGCGAAGGCGACGCGCTGGCGGAGTTGGTCGGGGGCGGTGAGGACGTTTTTGAACCACGCGGACTGGCGGTTTTGCATGTGGATCGCGTTCCAGTTGGTGTAGCTGCTGCTGCCACCGAAGGCGGTGCGGTCGGCGACGGTGGCGGTGCGATGGGAGGTGAAGGGCATCGCGAGCTGGGCGGTGATCCAGGTGTCGATGTTGCCGCCAGTGAGGGCGTCAATTTCCGCCTTGGTGGGGCCGAAGGTGGCCTGAGTGAGGAAGCGGGCGGCGTCGGTGGCGGTGACGGCGGTGAGGCTGACGGCGGGCGCGGCGGTCGGAGGGGTGAACGTGCGGGAGCCGGTGCCCTGGATGAACGCGCCCTTCACTTCGCCGGAGGGATATTTCGCGGTGTCAATGCGGACGGCGATGTTGCCGCTTTTGAGGGCGGCGAGGAGGGCGGCGCTGGTGTGTTGGCCGGTGGCAGGGAAGGTCCATTGGGCGCCGTTAACTTGGCCGGCAGTGCCGAGGCTGAAGACGAAATCCTCGTTGGTGCCGAGGACGAGGTAGGCGTTGGTGATGGCGGAGCTGAGATTGGAGAAGGAGACGTTGACGGCGGCGAGGGTGTCGCTGGAGCTGAGGAGAATGGTGGCGGTGCCGGAGGCGGCGGACCCGGCGGTGGCGGAGGCGGTGGGGCGGACCGAGGCGACGTAGAGGGAGGCGGGACTGTCCGCGATGGTGATGGTGGCGGAGTTTTGCGCGCCGATGAGGTAGGCGCCGCCGGTGGCGAGGGTGAGGACGACGGTATCGGTGCCCTCGCTCTGGAC
>CAJAYO010000015.1 GCA_903948415.1 uncultured Opitutia bacterium
ATGCCGACGCGAAAATTTCGTGGATTGCAGGGAGTCGCGGAGAGGGAAAGCGTAGCGGCGAATCGCTTCACCCCGTTTTTTCACCGACTCGCTGATCCACCCCCCGCACCCGCCATGATTACCCACCCATCGTTCTCCCGTCTTGCGCTGCTGACCGCCGGCCTCGCTTTCGCTTCGGCGATCTTCGCGCAGGACACCACGGCGAAAAAACCGACCACCCCCGCTCCGGCGGCGACGAAACAGCCGGTCGAGCCCGCGCTCGCGTGGCACGAGGTGACGACTTGGGGAGTTGAAGGCCGCGCGTGGCCGGAGATGGAGCGCAAGCGGTGGTATGACCGCCTGCCGGCGGTGGCCGACGGAGCGGTTACGACGGCGGTCTGGAATCTCAGCCGCGACAGCGCGGGCATGATGGTGCGGTTCAAGACGGACGCGGCGCTGATCTGGGCCGACTCGACTGTGCTCAAGGAAAAGCTCAACGGGGCGAACATGACGCCGATCGGCGCGAGCGGGCTTGACCTCTACGCGCGCGACGCGGCGGGCAAGTGGCGTTGGGTCGGGGTCTCGCGGCCGGACAAGAAAACCACGCGACAGGAAATCGTCGCGGGCCTGGCGCCGGGTTTGCGCGAATACGCCGTTTACCTGCCGCTCTACAACGGGGTCGAGAAGCTTTCCCTCGGGGTGCCGCCCGGCGCGAAATTCGAGGCGCTCGCGCCGCGCGCAGAGAAGCCGATCGTGTTTTACGGCACCTCGATCACGCACGGCGCGAGTGCGTCGCGGCCCGGCATGGTGCACACGGCGATTCTCGGCCGGCGCTTTGACCGCCCGGTGGTGAATCTCGGCTTCTCCGGCAACGGCCGCATGGACGCGGCGGTTGGCGAGTTGCTGGTGAAGATCGACGCGGCGGTTTACGTGATCGATTGTCTGCCGAACATGGATGCGGCGGCCGTGCGTGAGAAATGCATTCCGCTGGTGAAGCAGCTCCGCGCCGCGCGGCCGGACACGCCCATTGTGCTCGTGGAGGACCGGCGGAATACGAACGCGTGGATTTTGCCCAAGCGGAACCAGCATCACACGGACAATCACGCGGCGCTGCGCGCGTGTTTTGACCAACTGACTGCGGAAGGCGTGAAAGGGCTGTCCTACCTTCCTGGAGACGACCTGCTCGGCCACGATGCCGAGGGGGCGACGGATGGGTCGCATCCGAATGATTTGGGGTTCGTGCGGCAGGCGGATGTGATGGAGCCGGTGATCCGCGCGGCGCTCAAGGGGCGGTGAGGCCCCACGCGGGCGACGCGGCGGGCGGCGGGCGGGGACTGCGCGGACGGTGCGCCGCGTGGAGCCGGCGGCGAACAGCGGGGCACCCAGGCCGATTTCAAGGTGCAAACCGGAGAAACGTACCTAGCGTCCCGGCTCCTGATGAAAAAGCGCCCCGTAATTCCCCGGCTCGATGGCGGACCGCAAACCATCCTCTTGGTGGAAGAGGTGGTGCGGTCGGTCGCGTTTTATCGGGATCAGCTGCGGCTCGATTTGAAGGATGGGGACACGGACCGCTATGCGGAATTTGATTCGGGCGACGGCGGCGCGTTGTTGCTGGTGAAGCGCGACGGCACGATCGCGCCGATGGCGGCCCAGGGGACGGCGGGGACGGCGAACGCGCTGACCTTTTTGGTCGAGGAGGACGGGTACGAGGCGTGGAAGAACTGGCTGGTGAAGCGCGGGGTGGAGATCGACCGGGAGGCGAAATGGATTCACGGCGGACGCAGTCTGTTTGTGCGCGATCCGGACGGACGGCGGATCGAATTCAAGACGGCGGCGGTGGTGAAGGCGCCGTCGCGGCCGCCGATGCCGATCGTCAAAAAGCCGGATTAGCGAATTTTCGCCAGAGCGGCGCGGGCGCGGCGACGGGCCTCGTCGTCGTATTTTTCCCGCTGGGGCATGACGAGGGATTGCTCGAAGGTTTTTTTCGCGGCGGCGGTTTGGCCGTCGGCGAGCAGGGCAAAGCCGAGTTCGACGCGATGGGCGGGCAGCGCCGGGGCGAGTTCGGTGGCGCGGCGCAGAAAGCGCACGGCGTCGGCGGTCGAGGCGGCGGGCAGGCCGCCGTAGACGAGGCGGACGAGAAAGCGCGTGGCGGCGCCCAGGGACGCGACTTCGTAGTGCCAGCGGCCGAGGACGTGGTGGGCGTAGTCGTAGGCGGGATCGAGGGCGAGGGCCCGCAAGGCGTGGTCTTTCACGAGCCGGGAGTATTCGATTTTCGTGCGGGTGTCGGAATAGGACCCGAGTTTGCCGTAGCAGATGGCGAGCGAGAGCACGTTCACGGCATTCGTGGGAGCGAGGGCCACGGAACGTTGGGCGAAGGCGAGGGCCGTGGTGCAGAGGCGTTTTTTCTCGGCGAGGTCGGGCGTGTCGAAATCGAGGTCGGAGTATTGCCGGGCGATTTTCTGCAGGAGAAAAGGATCGTCGGGGTGGGCGGCGTCGGCCTGGAGAAAAAGGGCGAGGGCGGTTTTGGAATCAAAGCGGGCCTCGGCGGCGAGGGCTTCGCGGACGACGGGATTGGATTCGACGGCCGCGCGCGCCGGGGCGAGCCAGCCGAAGACAGCGACAAGGATCGTGAGGCGCAGGAGGGTCACGGTTTGCGGAAGAGGTAGTGGCTGACGAGCCACTCCTCGCCGGCGCGGTAGCCCCAGAGTTCGGCGCAGCTCAGGTAGAAGACGCGCCAATACGCCCACCACTTGGTCGCGTGTTCGGCGCCGTAGGTTTGGACGAAGAGGGGCATGATCTCGGCGCGGTGCGCATCCATATTCTGGAGCCAATGCTCGGCGGTTTGCTGGTAGTGGCGGCCGTTGACCTTCCAGTCGGAGACGATTTTGAGGTCGTCCTGGAATTGGAGGAAGAGGTCGTGCGCGGGGATCTGGCCGCCGGTGAAGAAATAGCGGCTCATCCAGTCGGAGGCGTCGCGGGCGACGAAGTGGTAGCTGAGGCGGTGGTGGGTGAAGATGTGGGTGAAGAGCATCCCGCCGGGTTTGAGCCAGCGTGCGATGTTGGCGAAGAGCCGCTGGTAATTTTTGAGGTGCTCGAACATTTCGACCGACACGACGCGGTCGAATTGGGCCGGGGCGGTGTCGAAGACGTTGATGTCGCAGGTGACGATGGTGAGGTTGGTGAGGCCGCGGCGCTTCGCTTCGGCGTCGATGTGCTCCTTTTGGGTGCGGGAGTTGGAGATGGCGGTGATGCGGGAGCGGGGGAAGCGGGCGGCGTTGTAGAGGCAGAGGGAGCCCCAGCCGCAGCCGAGTTCGAGGATCGTCTGGCCGTCGGCGAGCTGGGCGCGCTCGGCGTAGAGGGCGAGCATGGCGTCCTCGGCCTGGTCGAGGGTTTCGCGGCCGGTGGGGTAGAGGCAGCCGGAGTACTTGAGGTTTTGGCCGAGGCAGAGCTGATAGAAGCGGGTGGGGACTTCGTAGTGCTGCTCGTTGGCGGCGGCGGTCTGCTCGGCGAGCGGGCGCGACTTGAGGTCGGCGACGTAGGCGGCGCGGTCGTAGACGGCGGACTCGTCGCGGAGGCGCTGGGCGAGCAGGCGGCGGATGCCGATGCGGAGGAGCCAGTCGGGGAGGAGGTTTTTTTCGAGGAGCGAGTCGATCATGGAACGGACAAAAGCTGAGAGCTGAGAGTTGAGAGCGGAGAGTTCAGCAAGGGCAGCGGAACGGACTACTGCTTCGGAAACCACGGGATGAAGGCGCTCGTGGTTTGTTGGTAGCGGCGGTAGGCGTCGCCGCGGCTGCGGAGGCTTTGTTCTTCGGTCATGGGGATGCCGGTGACGCGCAGGAGGAGGTAGAGAATGCTCGCGGGGCCGACGATGGCGATCCAGCCGTAGGGTGAACCGAGGGCGAAGATGAAGAAGGCCACCCAGATGAGCCATTCGAAGAAATAGTTCGGGTGGCGGCTGAAGCGCCAGAGGCCGACGGCGCAGACCTGGCCTTGGTTGGCGGGGTTTTTCTTGAAGGCGGCGAGTTGGGCGTCGGCGAGGGCTTCGCCGCAGAGGGCGAGGAGCCAGAGGGCGGCGCCGGCGTATTCGAGCGGGTGGAGGGACGGGGTGGGATTGAGCGAGGCGAGGAGAAAGGCGGCGGCGAGGAGGACGACGGAGGCGGCCTGCATCTGGAAAAACCAAAACATTTTGGAGGCGAAGTGGGCGGCCCAGTCCCGGCGGAGTTGGAGGTAGCGGCCGTCTTCGGTGGGATGATGGCCGATGACGCGGATGGCGAGGTGGGTGCCGAGGCGGAGGCTCCAGACGACGGCGAGGGCGGCGATGAGGGCGCGGCGCACGGGCCAGCCCGGCCCGGCCAAGGCGTAGAAGGCGGCGAGGGCGCCGAACGCGTAGGGCCAGGCGACGTCCACGATGCCGTAGTTGTCCAAGCGCCGCGCGACGAGATAGAGCAGAGCGAAGCCGGTGCAGAGCGCGGCGAGGGCGAGGAGGAGGAGGGTCGGGGCGGACATGCGGCGGGCGCTGACGCAGGGGGACGGGTGGGGGTGGGGGCGGAAACGAGGTCCGGGTTCAGGCGAGCAGGTAGGTCGCGACGGAGAGGGCGGTGAGCGTGCCGGGGAGGGCGAGGCGGCCGGGTTGGCGGGCGGTGAAGACGGTGGTGAGGGCGTCGGGGGCGGCGGCGGAGACGCGGAAGAGTTGGGCGAGCAGGTAGGCGGCGATGGCGAGATTGCCGAGGGCGATGAGGGAGAGGAACCAGAGGACGCGGGCGGCGAGGGATTGCTCTTTCCAGGCGACCCAGACGAAGAAGGCGACGAAGGCCCAGTAGGCGTCGAAGAGGGTGGCGATGACCCAGGGATCGCGGATGACGGCGCCGCGGACGAAATCCCCGAGGGGCTGGTGCAGGCTCGCCCAGGTGGTGACCCCGAGCATGGAAACGAAGACGACAACGAAGAGGGCGCGGAGGAAGAGGATCATGGCGGAAGTGAGGAAATCGCCCGCAAGCGGGGTCCTACAGCGAGAGGTTGTTGGCGCGGGTGTGGAGGGTGTGGACGACGGA
>CAJAYO010000016.1 GCA_903948415.1 uncultured Opitutia bacterium
CTCGTGGAAATCGGTGACGATGCCGAGGGGGAGTTTCGCGGAGAAGGAGTAGCGGCGGAGCTGGGCGGCGGGAGCGGGATCTTCCTTGATTTTGACGGACGGCTTCTTGGCTTCGACGAAGAATTTGCGGGTGCCGCCGATGCGGAAGGAGTAGTCGGGGGCGGTAGCGGCGACGCCGGAGATTTTCAGGGTTTCCTCGTGGATAACGTCCTTGTAGGCCTCAGCGTAGCCGGCGGTGTTGTCGATGTCCCAACCGAGGGCGGCGAAGAGCGGGTCGAGGAATTCGCGACGCAGCTCGGTCTCCTTGTAGTCGGGGTCGAGGTAGGAATCGAGGTTGCGGCCGAAAGTGTCGACGAGGGCGAGGAGGCGCGCGGGAATCGGCATGGCGGTGCGCGATGGGACGGGACGCAGCCTGGGCGTGCAAGTGCGGAGGCGGGCTACCGAAGAAGAAAAGGCTCGGCGGAGGAGAGGGAACGCTCATCACCGCTCCTTTTTTCGGAAGGCGATTAGCCTGGGCCGCGAAACGGGGCGCGCTGCGCTCTCGCACGGACAGGCGGGTTACGGGCCGGGGAGGAGGGCGACGACGTCGAGGTCGTAGTCGGTGTAGCGACGGTAGGTGCCGCGGAGCCAGAGGAGAATCGTGCGGTCGCGGGCGGCGGTCCAAATGGGGACGATGGGACGGAGGTTGTCGGCGGTGGAGTTTTGGGTGACGGGCGTCCACGTGAAGGTCGCGCCGTCGTCGGTGGTGGTGCCGCGGTAGATTTCCCAGTGGCGTTTCTGGTCAGCGGTGCTGATGAGGGGCGCGCCGGTTTTTGGGTCGGCGTTGGTGGAGATGTAGACGACGGCGGGGTTTTGCGGGTCGAGGGCGGCGAGGCCGGTGTAGTCGTCTTCGCCGGCGTAGAGGCGCGTGCCGGCGGAGGCGATTTCGTTGACGCGCCAAGTCGCGCCGTCCCAGCGGGCGTGATAGTAACGGTGGTCCTGGCCGTCGATCTGCACGTCGCGCACGCCGCGGCCACGGGCGCCGTCGCGTTGGACGGAGAAGACGAGGCGCGGGTGGCCGGCGGCGTCGACGTGGACATCGCACATCCAGGCGACGTGGTCGGCGTCGCCTTGGAAAACGACGGTGAGGTCGCGGGGGGCGAGGGTGGTGTCCTGGTTGGTGCTGAGGGGGGCGATGACACGGCCGTCGCTGTGGTGGAGTTTTCCGCCGCGGAGGAAGGCGTGATAGAGACTGTTGTCGTAGGCGCGCGGGTGATCGTCGGTGGCGACGACGTGGACGGTGTCGTCGCCGGCTTGGGCGTATTTGAGGTAGGGGCGGCCGCCGTCGATGCCGGTGGCGAGGGGTTTGCCGACGGGGCGGGGCCAGCGGAGGAGGCGGCCGCCGTAGGTGAAGGTGGCGCCGTCGTCGGTGGAGACGAGGTAGTTGGGGTTGAAGCCGAGGCCGCGGTGGAAGTTGTAGATGCGACCGCCCTCGGCCCCGAGGCGGAAGAGGTTGCTGTAGCTGACGCCGGCGCCGACGGGGAAGGTTTGCTCGGGCGTCCACGCGGTGAAGTCGTGGGGGCGGACGGTGCGGCGCCAGCGCATGAGGTCGAGGCCGGTGACGCCTTTGCCGCTGCCGTGGGATTGGTAGGTGGCGAGGACGCGGCCGTCGGGGAGGGCGAGGAAGGCGGGGGTGTCGTGGTCGTCGCTCTGGAATTTCGGGTGGAGCGTGGTGGAGTGGGTGCGGCCGGAGTGTAGGTCTACGGCGGTGACGTCGACATCGCCGGCGGTGCCGCCGGCGCGGGTGGTGCCGGCGACGGAGCCGAAGACGAGGGTGTCGCGGACGACGAGGGCGCGTTCGTCCTGGAACCAGCACCAGCCGCCGTTGGTTTTGAGGAGGGTGGGGGCGGGGAGGGCGGGCGTGATGGCGAGGGAAACGAGCGGCGCGGCGAGCGAGGAGAGGAGGAGGGCGAGAGGGAGGTGGCGGAGCCGAGCGGGGGTAAAGGGGCGCGGGAGCATAGCGCGGAGATTGGGGAAACAGCAGGGAGGGGACCAGCGGGGAGTCGGGGCCGGGGGCCGGGGGCGGCGGGTATTAGCGCGGGGCGGGAGACGTAATCGGTGCGCTGCGACGGTGGGTGGTCAGGAGGGGCGGAGAAGTTTCAGGCCGTAGTGCCAAGGAGGGAGATCGAGCGGTGCGGCGGGCGCGGTGAGGCCGCCGGCGGAGGCGGCCCAGGCGAAGATTTGGGCGGGGGTGGGGCGGATGGCGAGGGAGGGGCCGCGGGGGGTGGGGAGGTCGCTGCGCCAATGGATGACGGCGACCACGCCGTCGGGACGGACGAGGTCGCGGGCGGAGCGGAGGAGGGCGACGGGGTCTTCGGCGTGGAGAATGTTGAAGAGGAGTGCGGCCGAGCAGGACGCGGGGGGGAGGTCGTAGCCGGAGGTGGCGATGTCGCGCACGGAGGCGCGGAGGTTGGTGAGGCCGGCCGCGGTGGCGCGGGCGGTGGTGGTGGCGACCATCGCGGGGTCGATGTCGAAGGTGTGGACGGTGCCGCGGAGGCGGGCGGCGAGCGGGAGCGTGAAGGTGCCGTAGCCGCAGCCGAGTTCGGCGATGTCGCCGGTGGTCGCGGCGGAATCGGACCTGAAGCCGAAGGCGTCGAGGATGAACGGGACGTCGAGCAGGGTTTCCCAGTAGTCTTGGGCGGGCAGACCGCTTTCGCGGATGTTCATGGGTTGCGCGCGAGGAGGTGGCGGTAGCGGCCGGCGAAGGCGGCAGGCAGGTCGGATACGACGGTGAGGTGGGCGGCGGCGAGGAGGGGTTCGACGTGGCGGTTGAGGTCGGAGAAAAGCCGGCGGGCCGCGACGTTGAGCAGCGAGCGGAGGACGCCGGGGCGCTGGCCGAGCGGCAGGAATTTGTCGAAGATGGAGACGCGGCCGCGGCTGCGAAGCACCCGGGCGGATTCGCGGGCGACGAGCTCGGGGTCGGGGGCGACGGCGAGGATCAGATGCAAGATGACGACGTCGAAGGAGGCATCGGCGAAGGGGAGGGCGCGGGCGTCGCCCTCGCGCAGATCGGCGGTGAGCCCGAGGCGGGCGGCGCGGCGGCGGGCGCGTTGTAACATGCCGGGGGAGACGTCGAGGCCGGTGACGTGCACGCCGGACGGGAGGTGGTCGAGGTCGAGCCCGGTGCCGCAGCCGACGATCAACACGCGTTCGCCGGGTTGCAGGGCGAGGCGGTCCAGGGCGGCGCGGCGGGCCGGCCGCAGGATCACCGCCATCGCGTCGTAGAACGGGGCGTAGAAATCGTAGCGGCGGCGATTGAGGCGGTCGGGGGGCACGGGGCTCAGGGGAAGGCCTGGGGCGGATCGTCCGCGCGATGGGCGAGGCGGTAGAGGGCGGGGAGGACGACGAGGGTGAGCAGGGTGGAACTGATGATGCCGCCGATCACGACGGTCGCGAGGGGGCGTTGGACTTCGGCGCCGGCCCCGGTGGCAAGGGCCATCGGGACGAAGCCGACGCTGGCGACGAGGGCGGTCATGAGCACGGGGCGGAGGCGCGTGAGGCAGCCCTCTTCGATGGCGGCATCGAGGGGCTGGCCGGCGGCGCGCAGGGCGCGGATGCAGGAGAGCATGACGAGGCCGTTGAGCACGGCGACGCCGGAGAGGGCGATGAAGCCGACGCCGGCGGAGATCGAGAGCGGAATTCCGCGTAACCAAAGGGCGGCGACGCCGCCGGTGAGCGCGAGGGGCACGCCGGTGAAGACCAGGAGCGCGTCCTTCGCCTGGCCAAAGCTCAGGAAGAGCAGGCCAAAGATCAGCATGAGGGCGACCGGGACGACGACTTGCAGGCGTTTGGTCGCGGAGAGGAGCTGTTCGAAGGTGCCGCCGTATTCGAGCCAGTAGCCGGCGGGCACGGGGACGGCGGCGGTGACGCGCGCTTGGGCTTCGGCGACGAAACCGCCGAGGTCCCGGCCGCGCACGTTGGCGGTGACGACGACGCGACGTTTGCCGTTTTCGCGGCTGATTTGGTTGGGGCCGGGGGCGATTTCGATTTGGGCGACCTCGCGGAGGGGGATGGTCCGGAGCTGAAGGGCGGGGGCGAAGAGCGGGGAGCCGGAGGCGGGCGGCGTGAGAGCCGGCGCGGGGAGGGGGAGGGGAAGCTCGCGGAGGGCGGCGAGATCGGTGCGGAGGTTTTCCGGGAGCCGGACGACGAGATCGAAGCGGCGGTCGCCTTCGAAAATTTGGCCCACGGTCGTGCCGCCGAGAGCCGTCGAAACCAGGTCCTGGACGTCGGCGACGGGGAGCCCGTAGCGGGCGAGGGCCTCGCGGTCGAGGTGGACCGTGAGCATGGGGAGACCGGTGGTCTGCTC